>NZ_SRLW01000112.1:0-28885 GCF_006518215.1 Myxococcus sp. AB025B | reverse complement strand
CACCAGCGCGTCCTTCAGCCTCGACTTGCCGATGCCCTCTTCTCCCACCAGCCAGATGGCCCGCCCCAGCCCCCGGCGCGCCTCCTCGGCGCACCACTTCAGCCGCTCCAGGTGCGCCACCCGCCCCACGAGCGGCGGCTGACAGGAGGCGAGCCCCCAGCGGCGCACCCCGCCCGCCAGGGGCGCGAGCAGCAGCGCGCGCGGGCACGTGGAGAGACCCGGGGAAAGTCGTGTCCCACAGGCCAGGCACACGCCCGACGACGCGGTCATGAGCACCTCCAGAGCCCGAACCTCTAACGCCACGGCCCCTTCACGCGCCTCGCGCCCGGGGGCTGTGCGTCTGTATTGAATCCGCCTGTGGGCCTGCCCTCCAGGCCACCGCACGCACGCACGCCCCCGCTGGATGTATGGCCTTTCCCTCACGGCATGGATGGGCTCGCCACCAATGCCAGACATTTCCAGCACCATCGCCCGAACCAACACTGTAAGTATGTGCGCCGCGTTTCCTGCCCAGCAGGCAGGCTCGACGGGAACTGTTGAATACGAAATAAAATGAGGCGATGGTTGTCCCCCGCTGCAACGCGGCGAACCCCCGCCGTGACCTTGGAGAAGCCCCGCAACTGAAATCAATCGCCGGCCCGTCGTGAGACGTCGCCGGACGCACTCCCCGTCTGTCTGTTTTTGAATCCCCCAGAGGTTCCCACATGAAGCAGTCTCTTCTGCTGGCCGGCGCGTTGCTCGGCCTTGGCGCCACCGCGTGCGGTCCCCAGGATTACAATGAGCTGGGAGAGGCCCCCTCCGGCGCGGAGGCCACCGCGTTCGCGACGTCCGCCGCCGCGCTGACCGCCTCCAACTGCACGCAGCTCACGGCCACCTCCGTCATCGCCAAGGGCCACGACGGCAACGTGCCGACCAACACGATGGATGACCGGCTCGACACGCGCTGGAGCATGCTCGGCAAGGGCGCGTGGATCGACTACGACCTGGGCTCCATCAAGTCGATCTCCGGCGTCACGGTGGCGTGGCACGAGGGCCACACGCGCTCCAACACCTTCACCGTGTCGGTCTCGCCGGATGGCTATACTTACACGCAGGTCTACAGCGGCACGAGCGCGCTGCAGACCGCCGCGCAGACGTACTCCTTCGGCACCACGTCGGCGCGCCGGGTGCGCATCACCGTCATGGGCAACACCGTGAACGACTGGGCGTCCATCGCGGAGGCCCGCGCCTGCGGCAGCACCGTGACGTCCCCGCCTCCGCCCACCGGCAGCAGCGTGGTGTGGGTGGGTGACTTCGAGACGGGTGACCGCACCCAGTGGACGCGCGCGCAGATGGTGAGCGCGGACCGGCTGGCGCTGGTGTCCTCGCCCAAGCGTCAGGGCGGCTACGCGCTGAAGGCCACGGTGAAGAAGGGCGATGACCCCATCAACTCCAGCGGCAACCGCAACGAGCTGGTGCGCATGACGAAGGAGCCGTCGGGTTCCGAGTACTACTACCGCTGGAGCACGATGTTCGACTCCACGTTCCCCAACGTGAACACCTGGCAGCTGTTCACGCAGTGGCACCAGGAGAGCGACACGGTGGGCGGCTCGCCGCCGGTGGAGTTCTACGTCTACGGCAACGAGGTCCGGCTGAACATCGGCGGCAACCCGGGCACCATCGTCTGGCGGGCGCCGCTGGTGCGCGCCAGGTGGATGGACTTCATCTTCCACGTGCGCTGGTCGGCGGACGCGAAGGTGGGCTTCGTGGAGCTGTACGTGGACGGCAAGCTGGTGCTGCCCAAGCGCTACATCGCCACGCAGTACCCGGGGCAGGTCAACTACCTGAAGATCGGCCTGTACCGGAACGACACCATCACCCCCACCGGCATCGTCTACCACGATGGCTGGGTGATGGCGCGCAAGCTCGAGGACGTGCTGAGCCCCACGGCCATCGTCAAGGCGCCGTAGCCCGGCGACGGCTGTACGGCACTCCACACGGTTTCAACCTCCGGGTCCGGGTCGCGTCCCCACGCGGCCCGGGCCCGGAGTAGTTTCGGGGCATGCCCAACACCCTGCGGGTCGTCCATGTCCACGTCCACGTGAAGCCCGAGCACGTGGACGCCTTCCGGGAAGCCACCCTGGCCAACGCGCGCGAGAGCGTGAAGGAGCCGGGGGTGGCGCGCTTCGATGTCATCCAGGACAGCGAGGACGCCACGAGGTTCGTGCTCGTGGAGGTGTACCGGAGCGCCGAGGCACCGGCCGCGCACAAGGACACGGCGCACTACCTGCGCTGGCGCGACACGGTGGCGCCGATGATGGCGGAGCCGCGCACCAGCCGGAAGTACGTGAACCTGTTCCCCGAGGACGCCGGGTGGTGACGGCGGGCCCCGCGGTCTTCGAGTTCGCCACCGCCACGCGGATTGTCTTCGGGCCGGGCAGGTTGTCGGAGGCGCCCGCGCTGGTGCGCGGCCTGGGCGCGGAGCGCGTGTTGCTCGTGACAGGGAAGAACCCCGGGCGTGCGCGCGGGCTCCGGGCTGCGTTGGAGGCGCAGGGGTTGGTGGTGAGCACGTTCTCGGTGGAGGGTGAGCCCACGGTGGACGTGGTGCGGCGTGGGCTGTCGGTGCTCGCGCAGGCGCGCTGTGAGGCGGTGGTGGCGCTGGGAGGCGGCAGCGCGCTCGACGCGGGCAAGGCGCTCGCCGCGCTGGCGACGCAGGGGGGCGACCCGCTGGACTACCTGGAGGTCATCGGCCGCGGACAGCCGCTAACCGGGGTGGCCCTCCCCTTCCTGGCGATTCCGACCACGGCGGGCACGGGGTCGGAGGTGACTCGCAACGCGGTGCTGGGGTCGAAGGAGGCGCAGGTGAAGGCGAGCCTGCGCGGACCGCAATTGCTGCCGCGGGTGGCGTTGGTGGACCCGGACCTGCTCATCGGCGCGCCGCCGTCGGTGCTGGCGTCCAGTGGCATGGATGCGTTGTCGCAGCTCATCGAGCCGTTCCTCTCCGCGCGCGCCAATCCGCTCACGGATGCCTTGGCGCGTGAGGGGTTGCGTCGGTCCGCGCGCTCGCTGCGCCGGGCTGTGTTGTCGACGGAGCCGGATGCCGAGGCCCGCGAGGACCTGGCGCTGGCCAGCCTCTTCGGTGGACTGTGTCTGGCCAACTCGGGGCTGGGTGCGGTGCATGGCTTCGCGGCGCCGCTCGGAGGCATGTTCGATGCGCCGCATGGGGCGGTCTGCGCGGCCCTGCTGTCCGCCGTGCTCGAGACCAATCTGCGCGCGCTGCGGGAGCGTGCTCCGGAGCACCCGGCGCTGCCGCGTTACCGGGAGCTGGCGACGCTGCTCACGGGCCGCGAGGGCGCGAGCGCCGAGGATGCCATCGAATGGGTGGAGTCCTTGCGAGGAGCGCTGAGCATCCCTGGCCTGGCTCGTCATGGGCTGACCGTGGAGAGGGTGCCGGAGCTGGTGACGAAGGCGCGCGCCGCGAGCAGCATGAAGGCCAACCCGCTTCCACTCACTGACGCGGAGCTCACGCACATCGCCACCCGTGCGCTGTAGCCCCCGGCATTCACGAGGAGCCCCATGGAAGACATCGACCTCGACACGCCTGATGGAACGATGGACGCGAAGCTGTTCCAGCCGGAGGGGCGCGGCCCGTGGCCCGCCGTGCTGCTGCTCACGGACGCGATGGGCATCCGCCCCGCCTTCGAGCACGCGGCCCAGCGGCTCGCGGACGCCGGCTTTGTGGTGCTGCTGCCCAACGTCTTCTACCGCGAGGGGCGCGCCGCGACCCTGGACCTGAACGGCTCCTTCGCGGACGAGGCCTTCCGCAAGCGCATCTACGCGCTCATCGCCACGTTGACGCCGGAGCGCGTGCGCACGGACGGCGCGGCGGAGCTGGACTTCCTCGCGCGGCTTCCGCAGGTGCGTGGCCCCAAGGTCGGCGTCGCCGGCTACTGCATGAGCGGCGGCATCGCCGTGCGGCTGGCCGCGGACTTCCCTGACGTCATCGCCGCCGCCGTGTCCAACCATGGCGGTCGACTCGCGACGGACTCGCCGGACAGTCCTCACCTGCGCCTGGGCGACGTGAAGGGAGAGCTCGTCTTCGGCCACGCGGACCAGGACGCCTCCATGCCGGCTGATGCCATCCAGCGGCTGGAAGCAGCGCTGAAGGCGGCCGGCGTGCGACACCAGTCCCGCCTCCACGTGGGAGCTCGCCACGGTTACGCGGTGGAGGACTCGGCCGCCTATCAGCCCGAGGCCGCCGAGGAACACTGGCGCGAGCTGCTCGACGTCATGGGACGCACGCTGGCGAAGTGAGACCAACCCGAGACCCTCTTGCCAGCAATTCGCGGGAGCGTTATTCGTACGTCCATGGTTCGCGTCGTGATTGCTCGTCGATTTAGCCGCCCCCCGGCCCCCTTCGGGTGTCGGGAGGCCGTGCTGCTCTGAGCGCGCACGCACCTCTCGTTGGCGAAACGCCGTCTGGCGCGACGCCCACCCGGAGCCGCCGGGGGGGCATCCGAGGCCGGTGACGCCTGGCGGACTCCTCGCTCGGCGTGCCGGAGACCGCTGCGTTTCCCGTTCGCTTCCGAGAGGTCTTCCCCATGTCGTCCCTTCCCATCGCCGTCCTCAGCGCCGAGGAGCTTCGGCGCGCCCTGTCCGTTCGCGATTTGACCGACCCCGCCTCGGGTCCCCACGCCCTCCAGCTCCTCGTCGCCTCCGTGCTCGAGGCCCTGCGCACCGCCTGGCGCTGCGAGGTCCTGACGCATCGACAAAGCCCCGTCGTCTCCATCGCCGACAACTACGACCGCCTCCACTACCCACCCGGAGGCGTCGCCCGCGACGCGCGCTACACCCGCTACGTCTGTGACACCGCCCTTTTGCGCTCGCAGACCTCCGCCATGATTCCCGGCGTCCTGCGCCGCCTCGCCTCCTCCCCACCCGAGGACGTACTGGTCGCCTGTCCCGGCCTCGTCTATCGACGCGACTGCATCGACCGGCTCCACACCGGCGAGCCCCATCAGATGGACTTGTGGCGAATCCGCCGTGGCCCGCCCCTCACCCCCCAGGACCTGCGCCAGATGATCGCCACCGTGGTCCAGGCGCTCCTCCCCGGGCGCGAGCTGAAGCTCACCGACGCCGTGCACCCGTACACGACGGACGGCCTGCAGATCGACGTCCGCGATGGCGACGACTGGGTGGAGATCGGCGAGTGCGGCCTCGCGCTCCCCGCCCTCCTCGCCGAGAGCGGCCTGGAGGCGGGCCCCGTCACCGGACTCGCCATGGGCCTGGGACTCGACCGCATCCTCATGCTGCGCAAGGGCCTGGACGACATCCGGCTCCTGCGCTCCACCGACCCACGCATCGCCACGCAGCTGTTGGACCTGACGCCCTATCAGCCCGTGTCCTCGATGCCCGCCGTGCGCCGCGACATGTCCCTGGTCATCGACGAGCACCGCACGGCGGAGGAGCTGGGCGACGCCGTCCGCGCCGCGCTGGGCGCACGGGCGGAGCTGGTGGAGAGCGTCGAGGTGGTGAGCCAGACGCCCTACGCCGAGCTCCACCCCAACGCGGTGAAGCGCCTGGCCCTCCGCCCGGACCAGAAGAACGTCCTCCTGCGCGTGGTGCTGCGCTCCCTGGAGCGCACGCTCACACATGACGAGTGCAACGAGCTGCGCGACGACATCTACGCCACGCTGCACCAGGGGACCACATGGGAGTGGGCCGCGCGCCCACGTCCCAGGGCGCCTCAGACCTTGTAGAGCAGGTCCATGTACTTCTTGAGCAAGTCGCTCACGAGGCCACGGAAGGGGACGGCGGCGGCCATGCCGTAGACGGGCGCCATCGTCCCCTTCTGGCCGGGGTTCGCCTTCACGTGCTCCACGGCGGCGCGAAGGTCCGACAGGAAGCGCTCCGCCACGCCCGGCTGCGCGTGCCGTAACGTCACGCACAGGTGCACCGCCGCGGGCTTGTGCAACCCGTTGAGGCTCCACCCCTGCTCCCCCAACCGCTCCATCACCTTGAAGATGTCCACCGTCTCGGAGCCGAACGCGATGACGAACAGCGGGTCTCCCAGCACGTGCAACTCGGGGATGGCCCGGATGCCCTGCTTGATCGTATCCGCCGTCTCGAGGATGCGGCGCGTGGCCTCCAGGTAGCCCTGCTCCCCCATGCTGACCAGCGACGCCCATGCCACCGCGATGAGCGCGCCGGGACGACTTCCGGAGAACGTGGGCGAGAAGTAGATGCCGCCGGGCCACTCCGTGGCCGTGAAGTACTGATGCGAGCGCAGCTCGGTGCCCCGGTACAACACCACCGACGAGCCCTTCGCCGCGTACCCGAACTTGTGCGTGTCCGCGGACATCGACGTCACTCCCGGCAGCCGGAAGTCGAACGGCGGTACCTCGCGCCCCAGCTTCCTCGCGAAGGGCAACACGAAGCCGCCCAGGCACGCGTCGGTGTGGAAGCCGATGCGCTTCTTGCGCGCCAGCTCGGACAGCTCGGCGATCGGGTCGATGACACCATGGGGAAAGCCCGGCGCCGAGCCGATGAGCACGATGGTGTTGCGGGTGAGCGCCTTCTTCGTCGCGGCCACGTCCGCGCGGTAGTCGGCTCCCACCGGCACGCGCACCATCTTCACGCCGAAGTAGTGCGCCGCCTTGTCGAAGGCCGGGTGCGCGCTGGAGGGCGCCACCATCTCCGGCCTGGTGATTCCCTTCGTCTCCCGCGCCCAGTCCCGGTACGTCTTGACGGCGAGCATGATGCTCTCCGTGCCGCCCGAGGACATCGAGCCGCAGACGTGCTCGGAGGCCGGACGCCCCGCGTTCGCCGCGTCCGCGCCCAGCATCGTCGCGGCCATGGCGACGACCTCGGCCTCGAACTTGGTGGCGCTCGGCCACAGGTCCGCGTGCAGCGGATTGCTCTGCGAGTGCAGCGCGTAGACGCGGTTGAGGAAGTCGATGTGCTCCGAGTCGCCGTTGTACACGGCGCCGGACACCTTGCCGTCGCGCCAGCGCTCCTCCTCCTGCGACTCCAGCGCCTGCAGCTCGCGCAGCACCTCCTCGCGCGAGCGCCCCGTCACCGGCAGCCGGTCGAACGCGGGCATCTTGCCCCGGTACGGCTTGAGCCCTCCCTCCAGCTCCGACAGCAGCGTGTCCGTCTCCTTCGAGAGCAGGTCGCGCACCAGCGGCACGGCCTTGAGATAGCGCTCGGCCGCCGACAGCAGGCGGGGCGGGACGTGGTTCAGCAGGTTCAGCGACTTGGGGTCGGGCAATGCCATGCGCGGCTCCTGGGCCTTCAGGCGCTTCGCGCGCGGTTGAGCCGCGCGAAGATGGCCTTGTTGCTCTTGTAGAGGTTGACGAATTCGCGGAACAGCTCGTCGTACAGCGCGCGGTTCGCGGGGTCCGGCTCGAAGGTCCGCGCCACGGGGACGAGCGCGGGCAGCTGCTCCACCGTCAGCTCCCCCAGCGCCACGGCCGCCTGGAACGCGGCGCCGCGCGCGTTGGCCAGCACCGGCTCGTCCACCTGCTGGATGGAGCGGCCCAGCACGTCCGCGTGAATCTGGCACCAGAGCGCCGAGCGCGCCCCTCCGCCGATGATGCGCAGCGACTCCAGCTTGCGCCCGACGAACTGCTCCACGTAGGTGAACAGCCAGCGCGAGTTGAAGGCCACGCCCTCCATCACCGCGCGCACCAGGTGCGCCCGCGTCGTCTTCAGCGACTGGTTGAAGAACCCGCCGCGCAGCGACTTGTCGTCCACCGGGCTGCGCTCGCCGTTGAGCCAGGGCAGGAAGATGAGCCTGTCGCTGCCGGCGGGCACCTGGCTCGCCTCGCGCTCCATCAGCCGGTACACCTCCGCGGAGTCCTCCTCCTGTCCCTCGGGCCGGCCCGCCTGGCCATACAGGATGTTGTCCTTGAGGAAGGTGAGGCAGATGCCCGCGGACTCCTGCTCGTTCGCGAGCAGGTAGCGCCCCGGCAGCGCCGACGGCACGGACGCCATCTGGTGGAACAGGTCCGACTTCTTGTACGGCACGTGGCAGCACAGCCACGACGACGTGCCCACGCACAGGTGCGCCTCGAAGTCGCGCACCGCGCCCGAGCCCACCGCCGCGGCGAGGATGTCCGGCGCGCCTGTCACCACGCGCACGTCCTCGCTCAGCCCCAGCTCGCCCGCGGCCCGGGGGCTCAGCGGCCCCAGCACGCTCGCGGCGGGCACCAGGTCCGGCAGCTTCTCGCGGTGCAGGCCCGACATGCGCAACAGCCCCGCGTCGTAGTCCACGCGTCCCAGCGTCCGGTTGTCCGTCACCCAGTGCAGGGTGATGGAGTCGTACGACGCCGCGAAGCGCCCGCTCAGCTTCAGGTTCAGCCAGTCCTTGGGCTCCAGGAACTTGTACGTCGCGCGGTAGACGTCCGGGTGCTCCGCCTGGAGGTAGAGGATGTGACCCACCGGGTCCTTCCCGGACAGGCTCGGCACGCCGCCCGTCAGGCGGATCCACTGGAACAGCCGCGTGACGCCATAGCCCTCGATGGGCACCAGCCCCCCCGCCACGCGCTTCACGTGGGGCGCCCCGCGCGAGTCCATCCAGATGAGCGCCGGACGCAGCGGCGTCCCCTGCTCGTCCACCGCCACCGTGCCGGACCACTGCGAGCTGCAGTTGACGCCGATGATGTCGCGCGCGGACACCGTCCCCGCGCCGAGCAGCCTGCGCGTGCCCCGGACGATGGCGCTCCACCACGCCTCCGGGTCCTGCTCCGCGCCGCCGTCCGGCAACAAGTCCAGCGCCAGGGGCTCCACCTCGCCCCCGAGGATGCGCCCGCGCAGCGTGACGACCGCCAGCTTCACGGCGGAGGTGCCCAGGTCGATGGCCAGGATGGACTTGTCACCTGCGTGGGACACTCGGCCCTCCGAGCCGGAATGGGGAGCCGCCCGAGCACGACGGCGGGCCGGACTCTAGGAAGCGCGTCGTGCCCCTTGCCATCCACAAGTCGGGGCAAGGGCGCTTTTCTGAACGACGGGCCCCGCCCCGGGCCTTGGTGCTAGCGTGCACGCCTCCCCTGGGGGTGGCATGCGCCGGTTCGTCGTCAGCGCGAGGGAGCTGTGGCAGCGGCACCCGGTGGCGCTGGGTGTCGCGGTGACGTTCTCGCTCAGCCTGCTGTTGCGCTGGCTGTATCTCCAGTCCGCGCCGGACCGCGCCTGGCCCTTCTCCATCTTCTTCTACGGCGACTCGCGCTTCTTCCACACGTACGCGCTCGAGCACGCCCGGGGCCTCGAGAGCTCCGCCACCCTGCCCTACCACCCGCCCCTGTTCCCTTGGCTCTTGGGCCTGCTGTACCGCGTGCTGGGCGAGCCCCAGGGCAACGCCTATCCGTACAAGCTGTGCCTCGCCGCGCTCAGCGCCTCCACCGTGGCGCTGTCGTGGACGTGGTGGCGGGGCCTGCTGGGCACCGCGTGGAGCTTCGTGGCCGCGGGCCTGTTCGCCGCGAGCTTCGGCTGGCTGGTGCTGTCCACCACGTACAGCAACGAAGTCCTCTACGCCTTCTTCCTCACCGCCACGCTCGCGCTCGTGCTGCGCCACCGCGCGGGGCCCACGCCCGTCGGCGCCGTGCTGCTGGGGCTCGCGATGGGACTGGGCTCGCTCACCCGCGCCGAGCACCTGTACCTGTGGCCCTTCCTGCTCGCGTGGGCCTGGCTGTACCGGGGCTCCACGCCGCTGGCTTCACTGGCCACGCGCTGGGGCGCCGCGGTGCTCGTGTCCGCGCTGGTGCTCGCGCCGTGGGCCCTGCGCAACGCGCGCGTGCTCCAGGAGCTCAACGCGAGCACGCCCTCGCTGGAGCCCCTGCCCGTCATGGCGCCCGTCACCGTGTACGGCCCCATCAACTTCGCCATGGCGAACCACGCCGGCGCCACCGGCGGCTTCACCCCGGACTCCGTCAACCAGCTGGGCCAGGACGGCCACCTGGACGTGGCCAACACCGCCCAGCGACACCTGCTCCTGCACGGCTACGCGGTGGGCCTGGCGTGGATGCGCGAGCACCCCGCCGACGCCGCGCGGCTGTGGAGCGCCAAGCTGGGACGGTGGCTGGATGGACTGAGCCTGGGCCTGGGCGCGTCCAACCTGCCCTCGGGCCTGAGCGGCTCGCGCGCGCCCGTGGACCTCTTCGTCCCCGAGGGTGGCGCGCTCAAGTGGCCGCTCGTCGCGCTCCTCGTCGCGGGCGTCCTGTTGTCCGTGACGCCCCGCTGGCGCGCCTTCAGCCTGCTGTCGCTCGTCGTCCTGCACCGGGCGCTCATCACCGCCGCCTTCTTCGGCTACACGCGCGGCCTGCTCACCATCTTCCCCGCGCTGCTCCCGCTGCTGCTGCTGCCCCTCGTCGCGCTCACCGCGCGAAGGCCCGCGCTCGCCCTGCGCGTGCCCGCGGTCGCGGGCCTCCTGCTGCTCTTGTTGTGGGTGGAGGCCGGGGCGCTCGCGCTCGGCGCGCCCCGCGGCTTCATGGCCAGCGGCAGCACGGACCGCGCCAGCGGAAAGCTCATCCAGGACGACTGGGTGCGCATCTGGCCGAAGTGAGCCGGAACAACCTGTCAATAAAATTTGGATGAGGCTGGCACAAATACACGCCCAGCGCCATAGCGGTATTCACTTAGGGTGCGTCGAAGTGTTCACCAGTCAACACTCCTACCCCGCGTTTTCCCTAGAGCACGTGTCTGGAACGAATCTCTGGGAATAAGCCATATTCAATTTTCTGCGGGGCACCAGTAAGGCGTCTGCGGGCTCCGCACCGGAGCCTTCGGGGTCCGCCCCTCGGGACCCCCATAGAGGAGAACCGCATGCGCCACACCCAGGTGTCAGCAGCATGTCTTGCCTTGCTCCTGTCAGGGACGAGCTGGGCGGTCCAGCCCCCCCAGGCGGGACCGAGCGCCGTCGCCGACAAGGCCTTCTTCAAGCCGGAGTTCTACCTTCCCATCCAGAACATGCCGCTGCAGCAGGCCCAGCAGACGCTGGACAAGGCGGCGGTGGGAGGCTGGGACGACTTCTTCAAGCGCAACGGGAGGGACTTCCGCGTCCACATCGACCCTCGCACCGGCACGCCGTCGGGCATCGAGGGCGCCTACCCCATCATCCCCGGCAAGGGCGTGCGCAACCGCGTCACGCTCGACAGCGTGCGCGAGGCCATCGGCCGCTCCGTGGCGGAGGTGGACGAGTCCGTCGTCGGTGACCTGGTGTTCAAGTACATCGCGGACAACCAGGCCGCCTTCAACCTCGACGTGATGCAGATGAGCGCGCCGCGCGTCACGAAGATCAACGACAACCTGTGGCAGGTGCACATCGGCCAGGTGGTCAACGGCATCCCCGTGCGCCACGCGCGCATCGCGGCGACCATCAGCCACGGCAACCTCGTCCTCGTCGGCACCGAGGCGTGGGCCACGGTGGGCATCGAGACCCGCCCGGCGCTCTCGGCCGGTGACGCGCTGGTGGCCGGCAACGGCTTCGTGGGCCTGAACACCAGCCCCCAGGGCCTGTGGCAGCAGCCCACGCTGGAGATCGCCCCCGTCGCGCCGGAAGGTGAGTCCTTCGCCGGCGCCGTGGGCACCGGCTACAAGCACCAGCTGGTGTACGCCTACGGGTTCCAGGACCCGAACGGCCACCAGCGCTGGAAGGTCACGGTGGACGCGAACTCGGGCGAGACGCTCGCCGTCGAGGACGACAACCACTACCTCGACGCGCAGATCAACGGCGGCATCTACCCGTCCACGAACATCGGCACGTGCGCGGACAACACCGTGTGCGGCACCATGAAGCCCAACTCGCCCATGCCCTGGGCGAACACGGGCCTGGCCTCGCCGAACAACTTCACGGACGGCGCCGGCGTCTTCAACTACAGCTCCGGCACCACCACCACGACGCTCGCCGGCCGCTACGTCCGCGTGTCCGACGGCTGCGGCGCCATCAACGTCAGCTCCGCCACGGGCACCATCGCCCTGGGCGGCGTGAACAACGACCACGACTGCACGGTGCCCAGCGGCACGTCCCCGGGCAACACCGCCGCGTCGCGCTCCAGCTTCTACGAGCTCAACAAGCTGGCGGAGCAGGCCCGCGGCTACCTGCCCAACAACACGTGGCTGCAGCAGCAGCTGCTCGCCAACGTGAACATCAACAGCACGTGCAACGCCTTCTGGAACGGCACGTCCGTCAACTTCTACCGCAGCGGCGGCGGCTGCCGGAACACGGGTGAGATTGGCGCCGTGTTCGACCACGAGTGGGGCCACGGCCTGGATGACTTCGACGCCAACGGCTCGCTGTCCAGCTCCAGCGAGGGCTACGCGGACATCGCGGCCATCTACCGCCTGCAGACCTCCTGCGTCGGCTACGGCTTCTTCCACACGACCAACCTGGGCTGCGGCCAGACGCCGGACGGCTCGGGCTACAACCAGCAGGAGTCGCAGGTCTCCGGCTACAAGTGGTGCGACACGCGCTGCTCCGGCGTTCGCGACGCGGACTGGGGCGCGGCCCTCTACGCCACCCCGTCCGCCCCGACGCTCGTGCCGGCGCCCCCGGCCACGCCGCAGAACTTCGTGTGCCCCATGTGCTCGTCCGGCTCCGGCCCCTGCAGCCGCCAGGTGCACTGCGCGGCCTCGCCCGCGCGTCAGGCCGCGTGGGACCTGGTGACGCGTGACCTGACGGCCGCGCCGTTCAACTACGACTCCAACACGGCGTTCATCGTCGGCAACAAGCTGTTCTACCAGGGCTCCGGCAACATCGGCGCCTGGCACGCCTGCAACTGCTCGGGCGGCACGTCCGACGGCTGCGGCTCCACCAACGGCTACATGCAGTGGCTGGCGGCGGACGACGACAACGGCAACCTGAACGACGGCACGCCGCACATGACGGCCATCCACTCCGCGTTCGCGCGCCACAACATCGCCTGTAACACCATCACCCCGGTGAACTCCGGCTGTTCGTCCGGCCCCACCGCGGCGCCCACGCACACCGCCACGGCGGGTGACAGCCAGGTGTCCCTCAACTGGACCACCTCCGCGGGCGCCACGGAGTACTGGGTAATGAAGACCGAGGGCATGGGCTGCGACTTCGGCAAGGCGAAGGTCGCCACCGTCTCCGGCACCAGCTACACGGACACCGAGGTCGCCAACGGCCGCGAGTACTGCTACTCCATCGTCCCCGCGTCCTCCAACGCCTGCTACGGCGCGGCGAGCGCCTGCACGTGCGCCACGCCGGTCTGCGCGGCGCCGGGCGTCGCCACCCTGTCCACGCCGTCCAACGGCGCCACCGGCGCGGAGCTGGCCACGGTGCTGGACTGGAACGACGTGACGGGTGCGTCCACGTACGAGGTGCAGGTCTCCACCAGCCCCACGTTCGCCACGGTGGTGGCGTCCGCCAACTCGCTGGTGGGCAGCACCTGGACGGTGACGCCGTCGCTCAACGTGAACACGACCTACTACTGGCGCGTGCGCGCGAACAACTCGTGCGGCGGCGTGGGCACCTGGTCCACGGCGTCCAGCTTCACCACGCGCGGCTGCGTGGCGCTCTCCGCGCCCACGCTCGCGTCCCCGGCGGATGGCGCCACGGGCGTGGCCTCGGCCACGGCGCTGGACTGGGCCGACGTGCCGAGCGCGGCGACGTACGAGGTGCAGGTGGCCACGGACGCGGGCTTCGCCAACATCGTCCGCTCCGCCAACGCGCTGACCACCAGCAACTGGACGGTGTCCCCCAACCTGAGCAGCGCCACGACGTACTACTGGCGGGCCCGGGCGGCGGACGTCTGCGGCACCAGCGCCTTCAGCGCCGTGCGCAGCTTCACCACGTCCACCGTCTGCACGCCGACGCTCGCCACGTTCGACACCGCCCGCCAGGCCCCCACGTGCGGCACGGTGTGCGGCTGCGACACCGGCCCCACGCTGGTCAACGGCCGCGGCTCGATTTCCGGCGGTATCGAGCCGAACCAGCCGAACACCATCAATGACTCGTGCGCGGACGGCACCTCCGGCTCCTACCACGGCGACGAGAGCATCGACCGGGTCGTCATCAAGACGGTCGACCAGGGTCCGTTCGCCGCGGGCAAGCAGGTGACGGTGGAGGTCACGGTGTGGTGCTACAGCACCGGCTCCTCCGACTTCTTCGACCTGTACTACACGACCAACGCCGCGTCCCCCTCGTGGACGGCCCTGGTCACCGGCGTGGTCTGCCCGGCGGGCGGCGTGCAGAAGTTCACGCACACGTTCAACCTGGCCAACACGGCGGGCACGCACGCCATCCGCCCGCAGTTCCGCTTCACCGGCACGGCGAGCGCCTGCGCCAGCGGCAGCTACAACGATCGCGACGACATGGTCTTCTCCGTCGGCGCGGCCGTGGCCTCCGCGGACTCGGGCAAGTCCACCACGTCCCAGGGCCGCGCGGCTCCCGCCGGCCGCTGACCGACGTCGCCCGTCCCCTCCGGTGCAAGCAGGGCCGGAGGGACGCGGGTGAGTGACAGCAGGGATGGATGAAGAGGGCTTCCGGGCGGTCCGCCGGAGGCCCTCTGTCTTTCAGTGGCGCTCGCCGGGCCCCTGCTCCGACGGAGGCTCGCCGCCTTCCAGCGGGCCCGCGAGCAACAGCCCCTCCTCCACCGCGCCCTTGCCCACCTGCCGGCGCGCGCGCTCGCGGTGGTGGGCGCGCCGGAAGCGCAGCTGCCGCTCGCGGAGGACCTCCTGGAGCAGCACCTGCGCGGCGGCCGCCAGCGGCACGGCGATGACCGCGCCGAGCAGCCCCGCCAGGGCGCCACCACACAGCACCACCAGCGAGATGAGCAGCGGGTTCATCCGGATGGCGCGCCGCTGCACCATGGGGCCCAGCACGTTGGACTCAATCTGGTTGTAGACGACGAAGATGATCAACGCGATGACCGCCGAGCGCAACCCCACGGTGGCCAGCGTGGTGAGGCTCACCAGCACACCGCTGACGATGCTGCCGATGTAGGGGATGACGCCCAGCACCATCACCGCCAGCCCCAACGGCAGGAAGTACGGCACGCCCTGGGCGAGCGCGACGATGGCCGCCACCACGCCGCCGATGGTCATCACGAACAGGGTGCCGGCGATGTAGTTGCTCACCGCCTCGCGCATGCGGCCCACCAGCCGGCGCACGTGGTGCTGCCGCCGCGGCGCCACCCACTGGAGGATGCTCTCGTACAGTTCGCCGCCGAACAGCAGGCCGAACACGGTGAGCGCCACCACCGTGATTCCACCGGCGAGCAGTCCCAGGGAGGAGGACAGCACGCCCACCGCGCGACCCGCCAGGTCCAGCGGCTCGAAGCGCAGCAGCTCCTCCGGCTTCAGCTCGAAGCCGTAGCGCGTCCCCAGTTCCTGGAGCCACTTCGACTGGGAGAGCTTCTCCAGCAGCCCCGGCGCGGACTGGACCAGGGCCTCCAGCTGCTGCACCAGCGCGGGCACCAGCGTCCCCACCAGCACGCCCATCAACCCCAGCAGGAGCAGCGCCACCGCCGCCACGCCCAGGCCCCGGCGCACGCCCCAGCGCTCCAGCCTGCGCACCAGCGGGTCCAGCGCGAGCGACAGCAGGAGCACGACGGCCAGCAGCGTCAGGAGCGGATAGAGCCTGCGCAGCACCAGCCAGCAGACCGCGAGCAACAGCACCTGCAGCCCCACGGCCCACACCGTGCGGGCGGGCACGTAGACGGGGAGCTGGCGTCCTGAGTCCTTCATGCGCGACAAGGTAGGAAGTGGCGCGCCGCCAGTCAGTCCCCCACCCACACGAGCGCGGGACGCTCGCTCCCACGAGCGCCCGGGCCCAGGGGCTTCGACGCTCGGTGTCTCGTGGAGCAGGCGGACGGCCGAGCCCCCGCGCGCGCGCTGACTCCACGGGGCGGTTGGCGGCGCGCCGGAACGAACCCGTGCCGTGAGGGTGCTGGCGCCCCACCCTTCAGTCCGACAGCGACGGGACACAACCGGACCGCGCCATGTCCGATAATCTTCAAGCAGACCTGGAATCATGCCCGGAAGGAGGCGACGCGATGTGGGTTGAAGCCATCGTCATGCCCCGAGAGAAGCCCGCCGAGGTTCGAGCCGCACCACGCGGCGCGGCCAGGCGTGCGTCCGTGGCCGCGCCCCTGGAGAGCCGCGCGGTCATCCACCAGCGTGCGGGTGAGGAGAGCCGCCAGTTCCGGGACCAGGTGCTCGGCTTCCTGCGGGCGCACCAGCTGATGAGCGCGGTGCGCTGGGTGAGCGAGCCCGGGGTGTTCCCGTTGGTGACGCTGCACTGCACCCGCGGCGTGCTGGAGCGGCTGCGCCGCGAGCCGGGCTTCGAGGCGGGCCAGTCCATGTCGCTGGAGCTGACGACCTGAGGCCCTGTCGCGCCCCGGGAGCATCCCTACGTTTCCCTTGAGACATCACAGGCGGGCCACGGGTTCTGGGGCGCTCCGGCGCTCCTCCGCTGGCACGCTGGGGGGAACATCATGAGCGAGCTCAGCATCAAGCGCTTCTCCACGCCCGACGAGCGTCGGCCGTTCGCCGACCACGGGCACGCGGAGATCCTCCGCTTCGACGACGACACGACGGTGGGAAGGGTCGTCTTCGAGCCGGGTTGGAAGTGGTCCCAGGACGTCAAGCCGCTGGCGGGAACCGACTCCTGCCAGGTGGCGCACGCCTGCTACATCATCAGCGGGCGCATGGTGATCCGGATGGATGACGGCACCGAGCTCGAAGCGGGCCCGGGAGACGTGGCCATCATCCCGCCGGGCCATGATGGCTGGGTGATTGGCGACGAGCCCTGCATCGCGGTGGACTTCGAGGGCATGGGCCACTACGCGGAGCGCGGCGCGTCCCAGGGCCGCGCGCGCGTGCAGTCCGCCCCCCAGCAGCCGCCGGGCGTTCACTGACTCGGGGAACGGGACGGGCCCTCGGCTACAGCCGGGGGTCCACCGGTTCACTCTCCAGCGCGAGCACACCGAAGACACACTCGTGCACGCGCCGCAGCGGCTCCCCGCGCACGAAGCGCTCCAGCGCCTCCAGGCCCAGTGACAGCTCCCGCATCGCCAGCGAGCGCTTGGTGGACACGCCCCGCTGGCGCAGGCGCGACAGGTGCTCGGGCGCGGTGTACTCGGGGCCGTAGATGATGCGCAGATAGTCGGGCCCGCGGCACTTGATGGCCGGCTGGAGGTAGCCCTTCTTGCCACGCGCCACATACGCCCGGGGCTTCACCACCAGGCCCTCGCCGCCGTTCGCCGTCAGCGACTCCCACCACCGCGTCGCCTCCTCCACTTCTTGCGCGTCCGCCAGCGACACCACGCGATAGGGCGTGGCCACCAGCCACCCGGCATCCGCGCGACACACCTTGGCCAGCGACTCCATGTGCCACACGTGGTCCTTGTCCGTGTGCACGGCGCCCTCTGTCGCCAGCAGGTGGAACGGCGCGAGCCGCACGTCCTCCAGCGAGGCCACCGGCCAGCAGTAGCGCCGATAGGCCTCGACGTAGCGCCCCACACCGTCCGCCTTGCGCTCGAAGCGGCCCACGAGCGCCGACATGTCCAGCCCTCGCGCCGCCGCCTGGGCCACCGCCTCCCGGGCCGCCCCCACCGAGGCCAGCGCCGCCGCGCCCACCGCCGCGTACTGTTCGCGCACCAGCTCCCGCGCCTTCAGCGACCACGGCATCAGCTCGCAGTCCAGGCAGGCCCAGTCCGTCTGGTGCTCCCCCCAGAACCCGGAGGCGTCGAAGGCCGCGCCCAGCCGCGCCAGGAACGCCGCCTCCAGCGCCTCGTCCTGGAAGAACCGCCGCCCGGTCCGCGTGTAGCACGTGCCCCGCTCATCGCCCTCCAGTCCGAAGCGCCGCCGGGCAACGTCCGCGTCGCGGCACAGCACGACGACGGCGCGCGAGCCCATGTGCTTCTCCTCGCACACCACCTCCTGCACGCCCTCGCGCTGGTAGTAGGCGAAGGCCTCCTCCGGGTGCTCCAGGAGCCCGGGGCGCGCGCTCGTCTCCGACGGCGACATGGTGGGCGGCAGGTAGATGAGCCACTTGGGGTGCACCGCGAAGCGGCTCATCACCTCCAGCGCCGCCGCCGCGTTCTCCTCGCGAATCGTGATGTTGCGCATCAGCCCGGTGGACACGATGCGCCTGCCCAGCACGTCCGCCACGTCGAGCACGTCGTCGTTCTGCTGCTGCGCCGTCAGCGCGGCGGGAGCGCCTCCGATGCCCGGCGGCCTGCGCGCCTCGCAGTACACGCGCGCCGCCAGCACGGAGCTCAGCTCCCGCTCCGGATAGCGCAGCGCCGTCAGCTTCCCGCCGTAGACACAGCCGGTGTCCACGCAGAGCGTGTTGTTGAGCCACTCGGCCTCGGGCACGGGCGTGTGGCCGTAGACCACCATCGCCTTGCCCCGGTACTCGGAGGCCCAGTCGTGGCGGACGGGCAGCCCGTACTCGTCCGTCTCCCCCGTCGTCTCGCCGTAGAGCGCGAAGTCGCGCACCTTGCCCGAGCCGCGCCCCTGCATGGACTCCTTGAGCCCCGCGTGCGCGACCACGAGCCTTCCACCGTCCAGCACGTAATGGGACACCAGCCCGTCGATGAACTTCACCACCTGGGCGCGGAACTCCGGGGGCTCGCGCTCGAGCTGCTCCATCGACTCCGCGAGGCCGTGGGACAGCTTGACGTCACCGCCCCGCAGCTTCCGCATCAGCTTGATCTCGTGGTTGCCCGGCACGCACAGCGCCGTGCCCGCCTCCACCATCCCCATCACCAGCCGGAGCACCCCGACGACTCCCGGCCCCCGGTCCACCAGGTCGCCCAGGAACACCACCTTGCGGCCCTCGGGCGGTCGCACGTCGAAACCGGGGTACCCCACCGGTTGGGGCGTGACGACGTAGCCCAGCTGGGTCAGCAGCAGCACCAGCTCGTCCAGACACCCGTGGATGTCGCCGATGATGTCGAAGGGCCCCGTCTCCTGCTTGCGGTTGTTCCACAGCGGCTGACGCTCGACGACCAGGTCCTCGAGCTGCTCGGGCTTGAGGATGTGGACGTGGCGGAAGCCCTCACGCTCCAGGCCGCGCAGGGACTGGCGCAATTGCTGGAGCTGGTGGCGCACCACCCGGAGTCCGAACTGACGGTTGGGCCGCAGCGCGTTGCGCGCGTGGCAGGTCGCCTCGGGCACGTCCAGGACGATGACCACCGGCAGCACGTGGTACTCGCGCGCCAGGGCCACCAGCGGCTTGCGCGCCTCGGGCTGGGTGTTGGTCGCGTCGATGACCGTCAGCCGGCCGCGCGCCAGCCGCTTCGCCGCGATGAAGCGCAGCACGTCGAACGCGTCGCGCGTCGCGTCCTGGTCGTTCTCGTCATCGGACACGAAGCCGCGGCAGGTGTCGGACGAGAGGACCTCCGTCGGGAGGAAGTGCTTGCGCGCGAAGGTGGACTTGCCGGCGCCCGAGGGGCCGACGAGCAGGACCAGGGACAGCTCGGGAAGGGAGATTTTCATCGTGTGAACACCGCCATCTGGGTCGGCGCGCCGACCTCCGCATCCAGCGTCCCGACGGGCACGAAGCGCACGCCGTAGCCGAAGCGCTCGGCCTGCCGCCGCGCCCAGGACTCGAACTGCGCCCGCGTCCACTCGAAGCGGTGGTCCTTGTGCCGGAACGCGCCCGGGGCCAGGCCCTCGAAGCGCACGTTGTATTCCGCGTTGGGCGTCGTCAGCACCACGACGCCCGGACGCGCCCACTCGAACAGCACCCGCTCGAACGCGGTCAGCCGGGGCGGCTCCAGGTGCTCGATGACCTCCACCACCGTCGCGGCGTCATGGCCCGAGAGCCGCGCGTCCCGGTACAGCAGCGAGCCTTGCAGCAGCTGGATGCGCTGACGTTGGAGGTCGGGGAGCCGCTCCAGCTTCAGCCGCTCGGCGGCGACCTCCAGCGCCCGCGTGGACACGTCCATGCCGGTGATGCGCGTGAAGCGACGCTCCTGGAGCAGCGCCCGCAGGAGCTTGCCCTCGCCGCAGCCCACGTCCACCACCGACGCCGCGCCCTGCTCGACGAGCGCCGTCAGCACGGCCTCCCGTCGCTGCTCGTCCAGGCTGACCCGCCGCTCCAGCGTGGCCTCGGCCTCGTCGCGCGCCGTCTCGGCCGCGTCCGTCACACCGGTGTCCTCGCCCTCCAGCAGACGCGACATCGCCTCGCGCGCGAGGCTGCGCTGGTGGCGCAGGTAGCGCCGCGTGATGACCTCCCGCTCCGGATGCGACGCGAGCCAGCCCTCGCCGTGGCGCAGGAGCTTGTCGATCTCATCCTCCGTCACCCAGTAGTGCTTGTCGTCGTCCAGCACCGGCACCAGCACGTACAGGTGGCTGAGCAGGTCCGACAGCGGCTTGTCCGCCTGGAGCGTCACCGTGAAGTAGCGGCTGGGCCCCCACTCCGGCACCGTCTCGTCGAGCGCGTGGCGGGTGGCCGTCACGGAGTAGCCGAGCGGCTCGAAGAGGCGCCGCAGGAAGGGCTCGCCTCCACGACACGGCAGCACGGACAGCCGCGCGGTGAGCGGCAGCGCCCGGGTCGCCAGCTCGGGCCGCTCGCGGCTGCGGCCGGAGAGGGCCGCGCCGAAGACGCGCGAGAGCGCCACGCTCAGGAACGACGAGGCCACGTAGGGGCGGTCATTGACGTACTGCTCCAGCGCGCCGCCGTCGCCGGAGGGGCCCTTGCGCTCGCGCACCAGCGCCACCGGGTCCACCTCCAACAGGAGCGCGGCCGTGCAGCGCTGCTCGGTCGCCTCCGGGTAGAAGACGTGCGCCGTGCCGAACGACACGTCGAACGACTGGGGCTTGTGCGGGCTCTTGTGCAGCAGGTAGCCCAGGTCCGTCGCGGGAGAGTGGGTCGTCGAGAGTGTCAGGAGCATTCAGTGCCAGACCCGGGCCGAGGCCACGAGGGTGTCGAGGTCGATGCGAAACGCGCGAGTGCCTTCGCCGCCATACAACCAGGGGCCACGCCCGCGCATCCACGTGGGCTGCCAGCGCTCGCCGTCCGGGTCCACGAAGACGAAGGTCCCCGCGGAGGCCAACGTCTTCTCGCGGCGACCGTGCAGCACGTACAGCTCGAACTGGGAGCGCGCCGAATACGAGCCGCCGAACAACACGTGCGTGGAGCCCACCGCCATCGCGCTCGCTCCCGCGACGGGTGTCTTCCAGGTCACCGGCTTCGCGCCGTCGCGCAGCCGCACCAGCGGGAAGTCCGTGTAGAAGTACAGCCAGGTCTCGTCGTCCGACGCGACGTTGAGCGCATAGCAGTCGATGATGATGTCCGTCCCGGCGGCGCGAGGGTCGAACTCACTCAAGCGCCGCCCCATCGCATCGAATTGCACCAGCCCGCTGCGGCCGATGGGCTCACTGTCGATGTCACCCTGGCCCCAACCCCGGTTGCCGAGCACACCTTCGTCGAAGTAGCTCACCCACAGCCGACCATCGCCCGTGGCCTGGATGTCCTGGATGCCATCACCGAGCGTCAGTTCGCGCCGGGCCACGCCTTGTCGCGAGTAGACGATGGCGTTGCGGGCGTGAGCGTCCTTGTCCACGTAGGCGCACCGGGCCCCCGCCAGCAGCAGGTCTCCATCGGGCAGGGGTTGGACGAAGTGGAAGTTGAGACGCTCGGGTGGAAGGAGGATGGACTCGGGCTCGGCGTCTGGGAAGGGATAGCGCAGGACCTCGTAGGACTGCGGAGCGTCCGCGTGGGACTTGGCGAACGAGGCACCTCCCGGCGTGAAGGACATCCGGTCGTCGCGCTTGCCGTCCAGTGCCACGAGCCACAGGTCGAGGTCGGGCCCAACTCCCTGCGCCACCACCTCCCGGCCCGCCAGGGCCTCCGAGAAATCGACGAAACACGGCACCTCGAGATGGGTCAACTCGCGTTCTGACATGGGTTTTTCCTGGTCTGGGAACCGAGCTCGGGGGGGCCGGTTTCGAGGCCGCAGACGCCAGGTCCAGAGGGGACCTGACGCTCCCCGAGGGCGCACACCTCCCCCCATGACAGGCACTCGCGCTACGGTGGAAACCCCCTCCGCGCGCTTCGTTCCCAGTTTCGGAGCACTCCCGTGGGCCCTTGACTTCCAGCCCCTCAAGAGCCAGTTGCCGCGCTTCCGGGGCTTCCGCGCCAACGCCCTCACCTACGTGATGGGCAGCACCTCGCCGTGCGACGCCTCCACTCGGAAGCCAGGGACCGCTCGCCGGACGCGGACCCGAACGTCACCACGTTCAAGCCGCACCACGTCGTGTCTCCCACGGGCCTCACCTCGTCGCCGGGCCTGCGCGCGGACGGCACCGCCTTCTGACGCGGTGCGAGGGCGCCCGGGATGACGCGGGCGCCCTCATCCCCGCGCTACACGACCACCGCGCGGAGGAGTAGGAAGCGGTGCATGCGCACCCTGCTCTCCTCTTCCGTGCTGCTGTCGCTGCTGCTGACTCCCACGCTCGGCGCCGCCCAGGCCGAGCGCCCCAGGCCTCGCGCCAGGGACCTGGGCATCACCTTTGGTGGGCAGTCGGGCCCACACAACGCCATCACCGACGTGCCGGGCGTGGAGGTGGGCCACACCACGCTCATCTCCGGCCAGGGCCGCATCGAAGCGGGCAAGGGCCCCGTGCGCACTGGCGTCACCGCCGTGCTGCCCCGAGGCAAGGCCAACGTGGGCGAGCCCGTCTTCGCCTCCACCTACGCCCTCAACGGCAACGGCGAGATGACCGGCACGCACTGGATTCAGGAGTCCGGTGAGCTCAACGGCCCGGTGATGATCACCAACACCAACGACATCAGCGCCGTGCGCGAGGCCGTCATCACCTGGGCGGTGAAGAAGGACCTCGCGTGGGACCTGGGCCTGCCCGTCGTCGCGGAGACGTGGGATGGCATGCTGCACGACGTGTATGGCTTCCACGTCAAGCCCGAGCACGCGCACCAGGCGCTCGAGACGGCGCGCACCGGCCCCGTCCCGGAGGGCTCCGTGGGCGGCGGCACGGGCATGGTGTGCCACAACTTCAAGGGCGGCATCGGCACCGCGTCGCGCAAGCTGCCCGAGTCCGCCGGCGGCTACACGCTCGGGGTGCTGGTGCAATGCAACTACGGCTCGCGCCGCCTCTTCTCCGTCGAGGGCGTGCCCGTGGGTGAGGAACTCCCGGATCAGCGGCCGTGCTTCCTCGGCTCCCAGAAGCCCAGCAGCCCCATGATGCAGGCGGTGCCGTCCTGCGACGCAAAGGGCGCCCCGGCCAAGGCGCCCAACCCCTTCGAGGGCGCGGGCTCCATCATCGTCATCGTCGCCACGGACGCGCCGCTCTTGCCCCACCAGCTCAACCGGCTCGCCCGCCGCGTGCCGCTGGGCATCGCCAAGATGGGCGGTCTGGGTGAGAACTACTCGGGCGACATCTTCCTCGCCTTCTCCACCCAGCACGTGAAGCCGGCTACGGAGGCGCACGTGGCCAACGTGGCGGTGCTCGGAAATGATCGCCTCAATCCCCTCTTCGCGGCCACCGTCCAGGCCACGCAGGAGGCCATCCTCAACTCCATGCTGGCCTCCGACACCATGACCGGAGCGGACAACATCCGCGTCTTCGGCCTGCCGCACGACGGCCTGGTCAAGGCGATGAAGAAGTACGGACGGCTCAAGCCCGCCGCGCCCGCGCCGGCGCCCCGCAAGACGACGAAGCCCTGAACCGGACCCGGGCGGCGGCTCGCATGGACTCCAGGCGACCACCTGGAGCCCCACCCGTCGTCGCCCTGGCCACGGTCACTCTTTGTCATGCAAGTATCGAGTGACGACATTGTCACGTCCGTGATTAAGGAACGGGAATGCGCTTCTCGTTCTTCGCGACTTCCACCACCCTGAAGAAGCTCTATGCCCCCGAGCTGTCCAAGGTCCTCCTGGCCGGAGGATTCAATGGATACTGGAACTTCGGGGACATCCTCATGCTGCAGGGCGCCGTGCGCTGGCACCTGGGGCGCAAGGAGTCGGCGGTCGTCTCCATCCACGAGCTGGGGCGGGTGCAGGACGCGCAGTACCTGCGTCAGCTCCCCGTGGTGCTCGGGACGGAGGACTTCGTCTTCTTCTCCGCGGACAGCGGGGACACCGCGTCCACCAAGGCCCGGGAGCTGGGCCTGGAGCCCGTGTCGCCCACGCGCCTGAGGGGCGCGGCCCGGCTGCACGTCTATGGCGGCGGCTACTTCAATGGCCGCTGGGGCGACGGGATGCTGTCGCTCGTGGAGTCGCTGCTGCACGCCTGGCTGCCGGGGCACTACGTGTTGTCGGGGCTGCAGGTCGGTCCCGAGTTCGCGGGCCGGCTGGCCGCGCACGCGCACCAGTGGCAGCCGCTGCTGCTCGGGTGTCGGGACCCCGAGTCCGTCCAGGCGCTGGTGGAGCATGGCGCTCCGGCGCTCCTGTCCGGGGATGACGCGCTCGAGGAGCTGGGCCGCGCGGCCGAGGAGGCCTCGCGTCAAGAGCCCCGGCCGAAGCCACCCGGTCGCTTCGCGCTGCACATGAACCTGTCCACCTACGCGTATACGGACCCCGGCGTGGACCCGGGCTCGCTGCCGCCTCCCGCCGCGACGATGAACGAGCAGCTCCAGGCGCTGCGCGCGCACTTCGGTGAAGCCGCGGCGCCGGTGGTGCTCAATGCGTATATCGACGAACGCCCCGTGGTGGAGGACAGCCTCGCGGCCATGCGCAAGACGGCCTTCACGGAGCACTTCCCACAGGCGGACGTGGTGGACCTGGTGGGCCTGCTCTTCCAGGGGCGCCTGTCGCAGGCCGTGGAGCGCATCCGCGAGTGCGAGGCGCTCGTCGCGTCCTCATACCATGTGACGCTGCTGGGCAAGGTGTCCGGCGTGCCCAGCCACCTGTTCGCCTTCAACGAATACTACCGGCAGAAGAAGGCGGGGCTGGCCGAGTCGGAGACGTCGCTGAAGGACTTCCTCGAGGGCGGCCTGCCTTCGTCGCTGGAGCGCGGCGGCGCGTACATCGAGGAGCAGCGGAGGCTCCGGCGCGAATGGCTGTCACGGCTGGAGGCGAGCCTCGCGCAGCCGGTGGCCCACGTGAACTGGGTGTCGCGGGCCGCGACGTGGCTGGAGGAGGTCCGCGCCGAGCTGCGGCAGGAGAAGCAGCTGCGCGCCGAGGAGGCCCACGCGACGCGCTCCGCGCTCGAGGAGCTCCAGGCGCGCCACCACGCCCTGCTCGCGCGCTGCGAGGCGGGTGAGGCGCGGGTGCGGGAGCTGGAGCAGCAGCTCGCCCACCGGGACGCGGAGGGCTCGGCGCTCAGGGGAGAGCTGCACGGCGTGCGCGAGCTGCTCGCGTCGAAGGAGTTCGAGCTCGAGTGCTCCACGAGGCGCGAGGAGGAGCTGCGCGCCAGCTACGAGGCCCTGCTCACCACCGAGCCGCCCCTGCGCCACCGACTGGTGGATGACCTGAATGACCGGCTCATCAAGTCCGCTGGAGGCCAGCGCGCGCACCGGGCCATCAAGCATCTGGTGCGCGTCACCGTGGGGCGCGGCAAGTAGCCCGCGCTCCCCTACTTCGCGGGGGCCTTCTGGCGGGCCACCCACGCGTCCACCTTGCGCTCGAGCACGTCGAGCGGCAGCGAGCCGCTCAGCAGCACCACGTCGTGGAACTCGCGCACGTCGAAGCGCTCGCCCAGCGCGGCCTCGGCGCGGGTGCGCAGCTCGCGAATCTTGAGCTGCCCCACTTTGTACGCCAGCGCCTGTCCCGGCCAGGCGATGTAGCGGTCCACCTCGTTGGTGATGTCCAACGCCTGGCGGGGCGCGTTCTCCATGAAGTAGTCGAGCGCCTGCTGACGCGTCCACTTCTTCGCGTGCATGCCCGTGTCCACCACCAGCCGCACCGCGCGCCACATGTCGTACGAGAGCTGGCCGAACTTGTCGTACGGGTTCTCGTACAGGCCCATCTCGTCGCCGAGCGTCTCGCAGTACAGCGCCCAGCCCTCGCCGTACGCCACGGAGTAGCCGAAGCGGCGGAAGTCCGGCAGCGCCGTCTGCTCGGTGGCCAGGGACGTCTGCAGGTGGTGTCCGGGCACGGCCTCGTGCAGCGTGAGGGGCACCATCTCCCAGTGCGGCCGCGTCTCCGGACGGTACAGGTTCACCAGGTACGTGCCAGGGCGCGAGCCGTCCGAGGAGCCCGCGTAATAGAAGCCCGTCGTCACGTCCGGCGCCATGGCCTCCGGCGTCGGCTCCACCGCGTACGGCTGCCGAGGCAGCGTCTTGAACAGCCGCACCAGCAGCGGGTCGATCTGCTTGGCCAGGCTCCGGTAGCGCATCAACAGCTCTTCACCGGTGCGCGAGTAGAAGCGCGGGTCCGTGCGCAGGAACTGGAAGAACTCCGGCAGCGTGCCCTTGAAGCCGGTGCGCTTCATGATGGCGTCCATCTCCGCCCGGATGCGCTTCACCTCCGACAACCCGAGCGCGTGGATCTCCTCGGGCGTCAGCGACGTGGTGGTGAACCGGCGCGCGAAGAAGCCGTACGCGGCCTCGCCGTCGGGGAACTGCCAGATGCCCACCGCCTCGGGCGCGCCGGACAGGTACTCCTCGACGAGGAAGCGGTGGAAGGCACGCAGCGCGGGCACCACGCCCTCGCGCACCGCCTTCTGCCCCGCCGCCGCCAGGCGCTGCTGGTCCTGGGCGGACAGCTTCGCGGGGAAGCGCAGGAAGGGCGTGTAGAAGCCGCTCTTCGTCGGGTCCTCCACCAGCTGACGCTCGAGCTGCGGCGGCACGCGCTGGAGGATGACGCGCGGGTGCACCTTCTTCTGGCGCAGCCCCTCGCGCATCAGCGCCGTCACCTGCTCCACGTAGGTCCGAAAGCCCTCCAGCCGGGCCACCCAGTCCTCGTAGTCCTTCACCGTGTCGAAGCGCAGCGTGTCCGCGAGCTGGTAGGCCGTCTGCACGCCCGGAGGCTGGCGGATGCCCTCGGGGATGCCGCCCACCTGGTTGACGGGCAGCAGGTGCCAGCCGAAGCGGAACTCCTCCAGCCACGTCTCGTGCTCCTTGCGGAACAGGTCCAGGTTGAGCTGGTCCTCCTCGGACAGCTTCGCGCGGTCCACCTTCTTCAGCTGCTCGAGCACCTGGCGCGAGTGCGTGTTGTCCGCCTGGAGCGCGGTGAGGCTCAGGTCATCCCAGCGCGTGTTCCAGCGCCGGTCTCCCGCGACGGACGCGTACGTCGGGCTGCGCTCCAGCTGGTATTGCCAGTCGCGCTCGAGGATGGTGCGCAGCGTGGTGGCCGCGTCCTGCTTCTTGGCTTCGGCATCCATGGACAGCATCAGGAAGAACCCCAGGGTGAGTCCGAGCAACCGCTTCACGAGAACAGCTCCAGCAGGTCTTCACGGGTGATGGCCGCCGCGCCGCCGGCCTCGCTCAGCGCGGCCTCCATCAGCGCGCGCTTCTTGTCCTGCAGCCCGAGGATGCGCTCCTCGACGGTGCCCTGCGACACCAGCCGGTAGACGTTCACGGGCCGCTCCTGGCCGATGCGATGCGCGCGGTCCGCCGCCTGCGCCTCCGCGGCCGGGTTCCACCACGGGTCCACCAGGAACACGTGGTCGGCCGCCGTCAGGTTCAAGCCCGTGCCGCCCGCCTTCAGCGACATGAGCAGCACCGGTGGGCCGTCGTCCGCCTGGAAGCGCGCCGTCACCTCGCCCCGGTTCGCCGTGCTGCCATCCAGCCGGTCGAAGCCGATGCCCGCGCGATTGAGCGCCGGCTCGATGAGGTCCAGCAGCGACGTCCACTGAGAGAACACCAGCGCCTTGTGGCCCTCCGACACCGCCGTGTCGAGCGCCTCCACCAGCGTGTCCACCTTCGACGACGAGGTGGCCTTCTGCCCGGGCACCAGCGCCGGGTGGCACGCGGCCTGACGCAGGCGCAGGAGCGCCTCCAACGCCTTGAGCACGCTGCCGCCCTCGTTGAGCAGGGCCACCACCTCCGCGCGCGTGGCCGCCATCACCGCGTCGTAGATGGAGCGCTCGCGCTCATCCAGCGACACGTGCATCACCGACTCGATGCGCGGCGGCAGCTCCGGCGCCACGTCGCGCTTGAGGCGGCGCAGCACGAAGGGGCGGATGCGGCGGCGCAGCTCGCTCGCGGCGCCCGCGTTGCCCTCGGAGATGGGGCGCGCGAGCTTCTCCTCGAACTGCCGCCGTCCGCCGAGCAGGCCCGGGTTGGTGAAGTGCATCAGGCTCCACAGCTCGTCCAGGCGGTTCTCCAGCGGCGTGCCGCTGAGCGCCAGCCGGAACCCGGACTTGATGCCGAAGGCGGCGCGCGCCACCTGGCTCTCCGGGTTCTTGATGGCCTGCGCCTCGTCCAGCACCACCATGGCCCAGTCCTGCGCCCCCAGCACCTCCGCGTCCAGGCGCAGGATGGAGTACGTGGTGAGCGTCACGTCCGCGGCCGCGTCCAGCGCGCGGCCGGGGCCGTGGTAGACGCAGACCTTCAGCGAGGGACGGAAGCGCTTGAGCTCCGCCACCCAGTTGGGCAGCACGCTGGTGGGGCACACCACGAGCGAGCCCTTGCCCAGGACGCAGATGGTCTGGAGCGTCTTTCCCAGGCCCATGTCGTCCGCGAGGATGCCGCCCAGACCCGCGCTCTTGAGGAAGCCCAGCCAGCTCACGCCCGTCTGCTGGTAGTGGCGCAGCGACGCGTTGAGCTCGTCCGGCAACACCGGCGGCGGCAGCTTCTCGAAGCCCTCGACGAGCGGCGCCAGCTTGTCCAGGCCCGGAGGAGGCGGCTGCTCCAGCGTCTCGCACAGCTGCGACAGCTGCGGCAGCGCGTGGTTGGACACGCGGCCATCCGACTGACGCGCGGCCAGGAGGTCCGCCACGCGCTGGCCGTTCTTCTCCAGCCAGGCGCGAGGCAAGGGCGCCCAGCCCCCGCCCACCAGCGGCACCAGGCCCAACCCCTCCTGCCACGCGC
>NZ_SRLW01000111.1:0-29006 GCF_006518215.1 Myxococcus sp. AB025B | reverse complement strand
GCTCGTGGTGGCCATGACGGTGGGGTTCCTCCTGGGGGAGCGGCTGCTGGGCTGAGCCCTCCGGCCTGTATCAATCACACCGGGGGAGCGGGCCGGGCCCCACCTCCCGGCGGGGCGAAACAACGCTTCTCTTCCGGGGAGCCACGGAACAGGATGTCGGAGGATGTCTTCGCGCGTTGCCCTCCGCCCCCGATGTGACCGCTGCTATCTCCCGTCGCACCTGTGTCTGTGCGCGGAGATTCCCCGCGTGCAGACGCGCACGCGGTTCCTCCTGGTGCAGCACGCGCTGGAGATCCGCAAGAAGAGCAACACCGGCCGGGTGGCCGCGCTCGCCCTCACCAACGCCACCCTGCTCACCCACGGCTCGCCCGCCGACGTCCTGGACAGCTCCCTGTTCGCCGAGCCCGGCACGTGGCTGCTCTTCCCGGACGGGCCCGAGCTCCCCGAGGACACCCCGCCGCCCCGGCAGGTGGTGGTGCTGGATGGCAGCTGGTCCCAGGCGCGGCGGATGAGCCAGCGGCTCCCCACGCTGCGCCTGCTCCCCCGGCTCGTGCTGCCGCCGCCGCCCCCGGGAATGCTCCACCTGCGCGAGCCGAGCCACCCTGCGGGCATGTCCACCCTGGACGCGATAGCCCGCGCGGTGGAGCTGCTGGAGGGCCCCCAGACGGCGGCCCCCCTGGCGCGCCTGGCCCAGCTGCGCGTCCAGCGCATCGCCGAGTGCGGCTCGCTCAACCGCGAGGCGATGGGCCCCAGCCGCTGAGTCACGGCCTCGGGATGAGCACCATGTCCTCGTCCTGCTCCAGCTGGTAGGTGCCGTCCGGACGCAGGCAGGCCTCCGCGTGCTGGCGCAGCTTCCGGTCCATCTCCCGCGACGCCTCCGGCCCCATCGCCGCGAGCTGCTCGGCCGTGAAGCACCCCTCCAGCACGAAGAAGCGGCAGAGGGTGAACATCTCCTCGAAGGTGCGCGCGGTGAAGCCGCTCATCGCCGGGAGGACCTCGTGCGAGAGCGACATGCGCCCCAGGGTGTCCAGGAGCAGCTGCCCGAAGTTCAGCGTGTCGGCGAAGTCGCGGCACAGCTCGAACGTGGGCCCGCGCCCCGCCGCCATGATGATGAGGGCGTGGCCTCCGGGACGCACGAACGACAGGAGCCGGTCGATGAAGCCCGGCCAGTCCGAGGGCGGCACGTGGTACAGGACGTGGGAGCACAGGACCAGGTCGAAGCGCTCGGACGAATCGAACCGCTCGAAGGGCTCGATGAGCACCTTCGCCTTCTCCAGTCGCAGCTGCGCCACCTGCTCCGGGTTGGGTTCGAGCAACGTGAGCGAGCCGAAGCGCGTCGCCAGCGCCTGGGCCACCTTGCCGGAGCCCGCGCCCACGTCCAGGAGCGACGGCGCCTGGGACATGCGCGCAGACAAGCGCTCCTCGACGAGCCGCGCGATGTTCTCCGGATGGCGCGCGGTGGATGCGAGCAGACGGAACGCGGTGGCGTACTCCCGCGGGGACAGCGTGATTCCCATCGTCAGACCCCCAGCTCCAGTTGAACGGCCCCTCCCCCAGCCAGGGAAGGTGCCCCGAGCGTACAGCGGACGCTGCCCGCCGTTCACATCCCCAGTCGGCGCACCAGCTCCCGCGGCACCGGATAGACGGCCTCGCGGGGCAACAGCCGGGTGGCCTGCTCCGCGCGCCCTTCGTCCAGGTGCTTGCGCAGCTTGTGCACCAGCGGCGTCACGTCCGTGATGCAGACCACCCAATCCTCCACATAGCGCTGGATGATGGCGCGCCCCAGCCCCACCTGGATGCTGTCGTGCGGCAGCCCCGCGCCACGCAACGAGCGCTCCGGGTCCCACTGGACGTGGACGGGCGCCACCTCGAAGGCCTTCCTCCAGGCCTCCGGTGAGCCGTGGGCGCCGGGCTCGTACGCGGTGAGCACGCCCACCGCCAGCGCCGCCTCCCACCCCGCGCGGTGGATGCGCACCGCCAGGGTCCGCTCCTGCCCGCTCTTGCGCCCCCAGTTGGAGCGGTGCATCAGCCACAGGAAGCTGGGCTTCACCCAGGTCATCCGCCCCACGGAGAACGGCGGCCCGAAGCGCTGCGTCGCCACCGCCACGTCCGCGATGGCGTCCGGATAGGCCTGATACATCACGATGGAGCCCCGGTCGAAGTCCGCGCGGACCTCCCGCCGCGCGCTCATGACGCCCGCCTCCACCCACATCCTCGTCGCATGACGCGCACCGTAGCAGCTTCGCGTCCTTTCATTCCCTGAGAATCCCAGACATGGCGGACCCTGTCCTGGAGTCCCAGACGAGCGGGTGATGGAACACGCGTTCCCAGGTCCTCCGGACACCGCGAGCGACCAACATCAGGCAACGGACGCTGTCGCGGAGGGAGGTGTTCAGGACAAGCAAACTCCGACGGGGAGGGAGAGGGCACTGCCGGGGCCTCGCGATAGATTGCGATGGGGTTGCCAGTACCGAATTCTCCTTCGGGTTGTGATTGCACAGGCTGGCGACTTCATCTCTCGCTGGGGGGTAGTGCATGTTTGTGAAACGGGGACGCGGTGTCCTGGGTGCCACGCTGTTGAGCCTGACCCTGGGCGCCTGCACCGATGCCGACACACCGAAGGACCTACACGACGACGCCGCCACCCAGGCCGCAGCGGCCCTCGCCCAGGGCCACGAAGTCCTCTCCGCGGACCCGGACCAGGTCCCCACCTTCCTCCGAGGCAGGTTCGGTGAGGTCCCCACCGGCAAGCTCGCCCTCAAGGGACTTCAGACCCACTCCCTCGCGCCGGTGCTCGCCCGGGTGGCGCCGCTCTTCAAGCTCGACACCGAGCAGCTCTTCTTGAAGAAGGCCTACGTCGGCTCCGACGGGGACACGCACTACCGCTTCGGCGTGCGCTACCACGGCGTGGAGGTGCTGGGCGCGGAGCTGCGGCTGCACGCGCGCGACGGCCAGGTCTTCGCCATCAACGGCAACGCGCGAGGCGGCCTTGCCGCCCTCCAGAGCGACCCCATCGGCGTGGACCTGGCGAAGGCCAACGCCCTGGCGGACAAGGGTTCGGCGCCGGGCCTCGTCGTCCGCAAGGCGCCCGCGCTCGTCTACTGGAGGGACCAGGATCAGCTCATCCTCTCCTGGCGGGTGCTGGTGACGGGCGCGAAGCAGGACGGCACGCCCGTGAAGGAGTCGGTGCTCGTCAACGCCCGCTCCGGCGAGGTGTTCGAGCGCTTCAACCACATCCACTCCGCGCTCGACCGCATCGTCTACGACGGCCAGAACACCAACGACCTGCCGGGGACGGCGGCGCGCCGGGAGGGAGAAGCGCCGCACGCGGACCCCGTCGTCAACGCGGCGTACGACAACACGGGCGCCGTCTGGCGCTGCTACAAGGAGCTGTTCGACCGCGACTCCTACGACGACCTCGGCGCGACGCTCCACTCCACCGTCCACCACCGCGTCAACTACGTGAACGCGTACTGGGACGGCGAGCAGATGGTCTTCGGCGACGGTGACGGCACCACCGCCATCAACCTGGCCTACGGCCTGGACGTCATCGCCCACGAGCTGACGCACGCGGTGACGGAAGTCGACTCGGACCTCATCTATTCGGGTGAGTCCGGCGGCCTCAACGAGTCCATCTCCGACATCTTCGGCGCCGTCTGCGAGTGGCACAGCGAGGGCAAGGTCATCAACGAGGGCACCTACCTGGTGGGCGAGGACGTGTGGACGCCCGAAGTCCCCGGCGATGCGCTGCGCTACATGAACAACCCCACCCAGGATGGGGACTCGCTGGACGACTACCACAACTACAGCAACGGCGTGGACGTCCACTACAGCTCCGGCATCTCCAACCTGGCCTTCTACCTGCTGGCCCAGGGCGGCACGCACCCGCGCTTCCCCACGCGCCCGGCCGTGACGGGCATCGGCATCGAGATGGCGGGCCGCATCTTCTACAAGGCCAACCGGGACCTGCTCATGCCCAACTCCACCTTCGACGCCGCCAGGATCGCCACGGAGCAGGCCGCCGTCCAGCTGGGCTATGACGCGTCCGTCGTCGCCTCCGTCGCCGCGGCCTGGAAGGCCGTGAACGTGGGCGTCGTGTTCGAGCCGACCGACCCCTTCGAGCTCGAGCGCAACGTGCCCGTCGTCCTCTCCGGCACGGCGAGCGGCGCCAAGGAGTACGGCTGGGCCGAGGTGCCCGAGGGCGCCACCAACCTGCGCTTCACCCTGTCCGGCACCACGGGCGACCCGGACCTGTACATCCGCCAGGGCAACTACCCCACGACGGGCCTCTATGACTGCCGGCCCTACCGCTCCGGCGCCAACGAGGAGTGCGTCTTCCCCACGCCCACCGCCGGCAAGTGGTACGCGATGGTCAACACCTATACGCCCTACACCAACGCCTCGCTGGTGATGAAGTTCGACGGCGGCTTCTTCCCGCTCGAGCCCAACGTGGTGGTGAGCGGACTGTCCGCCCCCGCCAATGGCAGCCATGGCTACATCGTGCAGGTGCCGGCGCGCGCGAACGGCAAGCCGCGCAGCGTCACCGTGCAGCTGCTGGGCGGCACGGGCAACGCGGACCTCTACGTGCGCATGGGGGCCATCCCCAACCATTACGAGTACGACTGCCGCGGCATGAAGGAGACCAACGCCGAGAAGTGCGTCATCCCCCAGGTCACCTCCGGCAAGCTGTATGTCTGGGTTGTCGGCGCGAAGGGCGGCTATCAGAACACCGCCATTCTCGTGTCCTATCCTCCCTGAGACGTGACACCGCCCCTCGCGGCCCTCCCGCCTCCGCCCGGACCCTCGGGCGGCGGTGGACGGCCGCGCGGGGCCCCGTGGCGTGCGTCCGCGCCCCGAGCGGGGCTACACTGCCGGGGTCATGCTCACGCTGAACGACAGGGCTGGGTTGTCCCCCGAGGAGCGCTCGGCGCTGGAGCGGGAGCTTGGGCCGCTCACCCTGCTCCAGGACGTGGTGCGCTGGGGCTTCGCGAGCACACCGCCGCGCGACGTGACCGAGGTCGTCGTGCAGGACGAGTTCACCCACGACGTGGTGCTGCCCTGGAAGGACGGGGGCTACCTCGTCTTCGACACCACCTGACTGGGCGGTGTGAATGCGGTCTCCGTGTGGGACCGTCGACCCAGCGCCGATGACCTCCTGGACGCCCGGCTCCAGGCGGGCTGGACGCCCACGCCCACGAGCACCGTCGACGGGGACGTCATCCTGGGTCACGCCGCGTGCAGGGTGCCGCCCGGCAAGGGCCCGGCGACACCCTGAGCGTGTGTCCTCGACTACTTGCCCTTCTCCTTCACCCACGAGTCCTTCAGGGACACGGTGCGGTTGAAGACGGGCTTGCCGGGCTGCGAGTCCTTCGGGTCCGCGAAGAAGTAGCCCAGCCGCTCGAACTGGAAGCGCGACTCCGGCGCCGCGTCGGCGAGCATCGGCTCCACGCGCGCCGAGCGCAGCACCTCCAGGCTGTTCGGGTTCAGGAACGTGGTGAAGTCCGTCGCGTCGTCAGAGTCCGGGCTCTCCACGGAGAAGAGCCGGTCGTACAGCCGCACCTCCGCGGTGGGCGCGTTGCCCGGCACCCAGTGCAGCGTGCCCTTCACCTTGCGGCCATCCGGCGAGTCCCCGCCGCGCGTGGCCGGGTCATAGGTGCAGCGCAGCTCCACCACCTTGCCGTCCGCGTCCTTGATGACCTCCTTGCAGGTGATGAAGTACGCCGAGCGCAGGCGCACCTCCTTGCCCGGCGCCAGCCGGAAGAAGCCCTTGGCGGGGACCTCCATGAAGTCGTCCGCCTCGATGTAGAGCTCGCGCATGAACGGCACCTGGCGCGTGCCCATCTCCGGCTTCTGCGGGTGGTTCTGCACCTCCAGCATCTCCACCTGGCCTTCGGGGTAGTTCTCCACCACCACCTTGAGCGGCCGCAGCACCGCCATGGCCCGGGGCGCCGTCTCGTTCAGGTCCTCCCGGATGCACAGCTCCAGCACGCCCATGTCGATGAGCTGCTGCGTCTTGCTGACGCCCGCGCGCGTGGCGAAGTCGCGGATGGACGCGGGCGTGAAGCCCCGGCGGCGCAGGCCGCTGATGGTCATCATCCGCGGGTCGTCCCAGCCGGAGACGTACTTCTCCGTGACGAGCTTGAGCAGCTTGCGCTTGCTCATCACCGTGTAGTTGAGGTTCAGCCGGTTGAACTCGTACTGGTACGGCCGGTCCCCTTTGATGAGGCTGTCGACGATCCAGTCGTACAGCACCCGCCGGTTCTCGAACTCCAGCGTGCAGACGGAGTGGGTGATTCCCTCAATCGCGTCCGACAGGCAGTGCGCGAAGTCGTAGAGCGGGTAGATGGGCCACGCCTCGCCGGTGCGGTGGTGGTGCGCGTGGCGGATGCGGTAGATGGGCGGGTCGCGCAGCACGGGGTTGGGCGACGCCATGTCGATCTTGGCGCGCAGCGTGTGCTTGCCGTCGGGGAACTCCCCGCCGCGCATGCGCGAGAACAGGTCCAGGTTCTCCTCCACGGAGCGGGTGCGGTACGGGCTGTCACGGCCCGGCGTGGTGAAGTCGCCGCGGTACTCGCGAATCTCCTCCGGCGACAGGCTGCACACGTACGCCTTGCCCTGCTTGATGAGCTGCACGGCGAAGTCGTAGAGCTTCGGGAAGTAGTCGGAGGCGTAGAACTTGCGGTCCGCCCAGTCGAAGCCGAGCCACTTCACGTCGCGCTGGATGGCCTCGACGTAGTCGGTGTCCTCGGTGACGGGGTTGGTGTCGTCGAAGCGCAGGTTGCACAGCCCCTCGTATTGCTTCGCCAGCCCGAAGTTGAGGCAGATGGACTTGGCGTGGCCGATGTGGAGGTAGCCGTTGGGCTCGGGCGGGAAGCGGGTGTGCACGCGTCCTGCGTGCTTTCCCGTGCGCCGGTCTTCCTCGATGATCTCCTGGAGGAAGTTCAGGCCCTGCGTCTCGTTCGTCGTCGTCATGATGGGGGCGAATCCTCGTGAAGCCGCCCGGGGCCGGCAAGGGATTCCTTTCAGAGCGAGTCCAGGAGCGCCTCCCAGGCACCCAGCGCCTTGGCCGAGGACAGCTCCTCCGCGCGGGCCCGGGCCTTCCGGGCAAGGTCCTTGCGGTGCACCTCGTCCGAGACGGCTCGGGCCAGCGCCTGGGCCAGCGCCGGGGCGTCCTCCACTGGAACCAGCACGCCGTGCCGCCCATTCTCCAGCACCTCCGCGGGGCCGGACGGGCAGTCGGTGCTCACCACCGGGCACCCCAGGGCGAGCGCCTCCAGGAGCACCATGGGCAGCCCCTCGAACCGGGAGGACAGCGCGAACACCGCCGCGCGGCGCATCAGCGCGTGCGGGTTGGACGCAAAGCCCGGCATGAACACGCTCGACTCCACCCCCAGCGAGCGCGCCAGCGCCTTCAATTCGGTCTCCAGCGAACCCACCCCCAGGATGAGCAGGTGGTGGTCCACGCCCTCCTGGCGCGCCAGGGCATGGGCGCGGATGAGCACGTCGAAGCCCTTCTGGGGCTCCAGCCGGCCCACGGCGATGACCACCGGGCGCGCGAAGACGGGGCCCGCCCAGTCCGGCACCGGCCCGTCCGCGGCGGCGCGCACCACCTCCCCGTCCACGAAGTTGGGGATGACCTGCAGCCGCTCCTCGGGCACGGGGACCAGGGACTGGAAGGAGCGCGCCGTGTCATGGCCACACGCGACGATGCGCTGCATGCGCGGGTAGAGCAGCCGCAGGCCCCACAGCTGGCGGCGCGGCTGCTCGCGGTGGAAGGCACCCCAGTCGAAGTGGATCATCCCCACCACGGGCTTGCCGAGCAGCTTCCCGGCCAGGCAGGCCAACAGCGCCGCGCGCCCCTCCTGCCCCGCGACGATGACGTCCGCCTCGCGGGCATGGCGCAACAGGTGCCACAGGTACAGGGGCAGGTTCTGCCGGTGGTAGTCGTAGGAGTCGGTGGCCCAGGAGACCTCGGTGTTCGCGGGCAGCCGGTCCTCGCGCCCCGGTGGAGGTCGGTGGTGGAAGAACAGCCGGGTGGCGAAGCGCCGGGGGTCCAGCCCCGCGAGGACGTTGCACACCGAGCGCTCGATGCCGCCTCCGCCCAGGAACACGAGCGTGAACAGCACTCGCTTCCTCCCAGGGTCTTTCGAGGCGTCTCGTGGCACCGGCACCAGCATCCAGCCCCCCACTCCCTGAAGGCGGGTGCACCGTAACCCAAGGGTGTCACGCCCGCCAACAAGACGGACGGCTGCAACGTCTCCTGGCGACACATCGCGCGCCTCCCGGCGTACGCTCCGCCGGCACCCAGGCAGACCGCCGGGCTCTCCCGTCCTGTCACGCTCCGTGATGACCGCGCTCCGTCCACGACTCCTCGTCCCCCTGGTCCTGCTCCTCGGCGTACTCGCGTCCGTGGGGCTGCTCGTCGTGAAGGGGCACCGCATCGGCCAGGGCCTGCTGCACCCACCCCACGTGCCGGTGACGCGGCCGTCCGCCGCGCCGGAGCTGGACGCGATGCGGGACGTCACCTTCACCAACGCGGACGGGCTGACGCTGCGCGGCTGGTACGTGCCCTCACAGAACCGCGCCGCGGTGGTGCTGGTGCATGGCTTCGCGGACAACCGCGCGCAGCTGCTCTTCGAGGCCCGCGCGCTGGCCCAGGCCGGCTACGGCGTGCTGCTGTTCGACCTGCGCGCCCATGGCGAGAGCGGCGGAGACCGCGTGACGTGGGGAGACCTGGAGCGCCGCGACGTGACGGCCGCGCTGGACTTCGTGGCGGCGCGGCCAGACGTGGACCCCGCCAGGCTGGGGCTCTTCGGCTTCTCCATGGGCGGCACCACCGCGCTGCTGGTGGCCGAGCACGACGCGCGCGTGAAGGCGGTGGCGGCCGCGGGCGCGTACCCCGCCCTGGAGGCGGACGTGTACTCGGGCTACGGCAGGTGGGGCGCCCTGAGCGCGGAGCCGGTGCTGTGGACGCTGCGCCGCGCGGGCGTGGACATGGACGCGGTGCGCCCCATCGACGGCATGTGCCAGCTCAAGGGCCGCCCGCTCCTGCTCGTCAACGGCGACGTGGACCCGGACGCGCCCGCCAAGCTCCAGGCCAGCCTGTTCCGCGCGGCCTGCGAGCCCAAGACGCTGTGGGTCGTCGAGGGCGCGGGCCATGGCGAGTACGCCCGCGTGGCCCCGGAGGAGTACGCGCGCCGGCTGCGCGAGCACTTCGACCGGGCGCTGCTGGGCGCGGGATGAGCCACGCGGCTCAGGGGCCGGGCTCGGGCTCCGGCGCGTCCGACGCGGGCACCCAATCCGGCTCCGCGTCCAGCGCGGGCCGCCCCTGGAGCAGCTCGTGCGGACGGAAGCCGCCCTTGTAGCGCAGGGACGCGCACGCCTGGACGCGGAAGCCCAGGTACACGTGGGGGATGCCCCGCGCCTTCGCCAGCTCCACCTGGAACACCACGTTGGCGGTGCCCGGGGACAGCCGCGCGTAGTCCGGGTCGTAGAAGAAGTACACCGCGCTCCACGCGCGCGGCGTCTCGTCGCAGATGCCCAGCGCCACCAGCCGGGGGCCGCCCTCCGCCGCGTCGTCGTACCAGGCCACCTCGCGCGCGGAGGGGTGCGGGAAGGAGAACTGGAGCGAGTACTCGCGCACCGTGAGCGGCGAGGGCTCCCACTCCCGCGAGGCCTCGCGCTCCGCGTGCCAGGCCCGGTAGAGCGCCAGCCGCTCCTCGTCGGCCCTGGGGACGCCCACCTCCACCCGCAGGTGGGCGCACGCGGCCCGGGCGCGGCGCTGGCTGCGGTTGGGCCGGAAACCCTCCACCGGGACGCGCAGCGACACGCACTCCTGGCAGTCCGCGCAGGCGGGCCGGAAGTACACCGGCCCGAAGCGCCGCCAGCCGCGCACCAGCAGGTGCTCGTACTCCTCCGGCGACACGTCCCGCAGCACCAGGTTCTCCAGCGAGGCCTGCCGCTCGGGCAGGTAGCTGCAGGGGCGCGGGGGCTCGACGTCGTGTGCCAGCAGGAGGGCCATTTGCGTCCATGTTCCTGTCCGGCCCGCGGTCCGGCGTCAAGTCGCCGGAGGGCGCCCGGACACTCCCCGAGGCCGGAGCGCCGCGCCCCGCACGCCCTCCTGTCACGCGTCCGACGGCCCCCCGCCCTCCCAGGCCCATGGCATGACGACTGCAGCCTCTCCCCGTCGACCCCCACGCGAAGGCGGAAGCACATGGCGAGAGACTGCCTGCAGCCCTGGATGGACCGGCTGGCCCATGTCGACGTGGAGGTCCAGGACACCTCGCCCCGCGCCCGGCTGGGGGGCCGCGAGTGGGATGGCCAGGGCCTGGCCATGCGGCGCCCCCGAGTGGAGGCCCGCCTCGCGGAGCAGGACATCGTTGCCCCACGGACGGCGATTTCCCGGCAGGTCGAGCAGGACCCCGGGTGGGATTCCGACGACTTCGATTTCGCGGTGGCGAGCTACTGACGCCCGCGCCGCTTCTCAAGCTCATCCATTTTGAGAACGCACGTTCCCGCAACCCTTGCGCGTGGAGCAGGCGTGCGCGCAAGCCTGGCGGCGGCGCCAACCCGGAGGCGTCTTCTCAGGCCCCGGCGCGAACGCATATAAGCCTGACATGTCCGCAATCGATGTCTCGGTGGTGATGCCCACCCACCGACGAGAGAAGGAAGTGGTGGAGGCCATCCGCTCGGTGCTCCGCCAGGAGGGGGTCCACGTGGAGGTCATCGTGTTGGATGACACACCGGAGGGCACCGCCCGGGCGTCGGTGGAGGGGCTGGGCGACTCGCGCGTGCGCTACGTGGTGAACGACCCGCCGTCCAAGGGGCGCCCCGCGGTGGTGCGAAACCACGGCGTGACGCTGGCCCGGGGCCGCTACCTGCACTTCCTGGACGACGACGACATGCTCGCCGAGGGCGCGCTGCACGCCATGGTGAGCGCGCTGGACGCGCGGCCGGACGCGGGCGTGGCGGTGGGCTGGGTGGTGCCGTTCGGCGACGACGCGGACTGGCTCAAGGACAAGAGCGAGTACTTCCAGTGGGCGGCCAAGGTGGGCGCCAGCACGCCCAACAGCGCGTGGACGGTGGCGCACATCCTGTTCCGCGGGACGCTGTACGTGAACTCCGCGTGCATGGTGCGCCGCGAGCACTTCGCGACGCTGGGCGGCTTCGACGCGTCCATCCCCGTCTACGAGGACGTGGACTTCTACCTGCGCGGCATCCGCGCCTTCGGCCACGTCTACGTGGACCGCCCCATCCTGCACTACCGCACCGGCCGGCCCTCGCTGATGCACAACCTGGGCAAGGACGGCACGCTGGTGATGCAGTCCAACGAGATGATCCACGGCAAGTACCGCAAGACGAACGGCGCGCTGGAGTACCGCGCGCTGCAGCTGCTCATGCGGACCCTGCCGTTCGACATCGCCAAGAAGCTGCCCTTGTGGCTGCCCAGGCAGGGCCGGGTCTCATGAGCTTGAAGAGTCGGTTCGTCGGCACGGCCAAGCGTCAGGTGAAGCAGACGCTCAGGCCCGTGCTCCAGCGCGCCATGGCGCCCGCGCGCACGGAGATTCCCGCGTCGTACTGGGGGCTGCAGCACGTCCCCGGCCAGGGGCTGAGCCTGGAAGGCGTGGCGCTCAAGTCGCTGGTGGAGCGCTTCGGCTCGCCGCTGCACGTGGTGCACCTGGCGGCGCTCAAGCGCAACGTGGAGCGCTTCCTCGCGGTGCCCCCGGGGCGCGCGGGTGGGTGCGAGGTGTTCTACTCGTACAAGACGAACCCGATCCCCGGCGTGCTGGAGGTGCTGCACGGGATGGGCGTGGGCGCGGAAATCATCTCCGCCTACGAGCTGTGGCTGGCGCTGCGGCTGGGCGTCGCGCCCGAGCGCATCGTCTACAACGGCCCGGTGAAGTCGGAGGCCTCCGTGCGCGAGGCCATCGGCCGGGGCATCCAGCTGCTCGCCGCGAACCACGCGGAGGAGCTGGGCCTGTTCGCGCGCGTCGCGGCGGAGCTGGACAAGCGTCCGCGCGTGGCGGTGCGGGTGAGCACGGACAGCGGCTGGGCGGCGCAGTTCGGCACGCCCATCGCGGGCGGCGCGGCGCTCCGGGCGTATGCGCAGGCGCGGGCGTCGTCGCACCTGGACGTGGTGGGCCTGCACGCGCACCGGGGCGCCACCATCCGCACCGAGGGCGAGCTGACGGGCTTCGTGGAGGCGGTGCTCGGCTTCACGGACACGCTGCACCAGGAGCTGGGGCTGGACCTGGAGGTGCTGGATTTGGGCGGCAGCCTCTGCACGCCGTCGGTGGAGCACATCGCCGAGCGCGACTGGCGCCTCAACCTGACCTTCTTCCGGGACGTGCCGGCGCCGGACCCGGCGGCGTCGCTGGACATCTCGCGCTACGTGGCGCTCGTGGTGGAGATGGTGGAGTCGCACTACGAAAAGAAGGGGCGCGCGCGACCGCGCATCTTCCTGGAGCCGGGCCGCGCCATGACGGGCGACACGCAGCTCTTGCTCGGCAGCGTGCACACGCTCAAGGCGGGCGAGGACCGGACGTGGGCGGTGCTCGACGCGGGCGTGAACCATGCCGAGTGCGTGCGCAACGAGTACCACCAGCTCTTCCACGTGGACCGGCCGGACGCGCCCGCCGAGCGCGTCTACACGGTGGTGGGCCCCATCTGCACGCCGGGCGACACGCTGTACCACGCCAAGCGGCTGCCGGAGCTGGTCGAGGGTGACACGCTGGCCATCATGGACGCGGGCGCGTACTTCGTGCCGTTCGCGACGTCCTTCTCGTATCCGCAGCCGGCCATCATCGCGCTGGACGGCGGCGAGGCGCGGCTCTTGCGTCGGGCGGAGACGTTCGAGGACCAGGTGGCGCTCGACACGGTGGCGAAGAGCCCGGGCAAGCCCGAGGCGGCCTGAGCGCCGCGTCGAGGTCCGCCGCCCGTGCGCGCTGACACACGGGCGGCGAAGGCCTGCTAGCGGTTGAGCACCATCATCCGCAGGAAGGCGCGCGGGTGGCGCGCGGAGCCGTAGAGGATCTGCGCCACCTCCACCGCGGACGGCATCGGGTCATCCGAGTCGATGAGCGGGTCCACCGCCACCTGACGGTGCGTCCGCAGCCAGCGTCGCCACTGCTTCGCCTCGTCGGCGGGCAGCGCACCGGACAGCCGCTGGAGGTTGAGCAGCATCTCCAGGGCGATGCGGTTGCAGAACACCTCGCCGCGTCCGGTCCACGCGCGCGCCGACTGCCCCACGCGCTCCAGCGCGTCAAAGTCACCCAGCGCCGCGTGATAGGCCATGAGCGGCAGCGGCAGTCCGCGCGCGATGTCGAAGCCCATCTGCCCGTAGTACCGCGGGTTGAAGTCGATGAGCAGGAAGTCGTCCTTCGTCTGGATGAACTCCACCTCGAAGACGCCGTGGTAGCCCAGCTTCGCGCACAGCTTGCGCAGGCCGTCGGCCAGGTCCTGGCGCACCGGCGCGGACTCGAAGCACACGCCCACGCCCAGGCGGCGCGGACGCTGGAGCACCTTCATGGCGCCGCGCACCTCGAACAGCGCGCCCGTGCGGTCCACGAAGCCCGACAGGCTGTAGATGCCCTGGGCCGCCTCGGGGTGGAACTCCTGCACCATGGGCCGCGCCACGGCCGGGTCGAACTTCACCAGCATGGGCGCGTAGCCGTCGCGCGCGAAGGCGCGGTACTCCTCCACGAGCTGCGAGGGCTCCGCGACGGGCAGGCCCTTGCGGTGCGTGGAGTAGAGGATCTGCGTCGTCGGCTTGATGAGGACGGGGAAGCGCGCCTCGCGGGAGATGCTCTCCAGGTCCGCCTCGGACTCGGGGAACCAGGTGCGCGGCAGCGTCAGCCCCACCGCCTGGCCCGCCTCGAAGAGCTTGCGCTTGTTGAGCAGCCCGTAGACGGCGTCGATGCCGGGGTCGTAGAGGTGGAAGTAGCGCGACAGCTCCTTCGCGTGCACGGACACCAGCCACGCCAGCTCGTCGCTCGTCGGATACAGCACGTGGCTCATGGGCGCCCGGGCTCCGAAGTCGAGGAGCCACGCGAGGAACGCCTCGGGCTGGGACTCGGGAGGGCACTGCACGCGGTTCCCGACGAAGCGCGACCAGCTCGCGGGGCCCAGCCGTCCGGGGTCCGCCACGGTGACGCGGATGCCATTGCGCCCGAAGCACCGCGCGGCGGCGAGCGTTCCATAGAAGCCAGCGGAGAAGAGCAGCGCGGCCGGCCGCTCTCCCACGCGCTCTGTCGCCGACTGCTGCACCTTCACGTCTTCTGCCTGCACCTGTGCTGTCTCCCGTTGGAGGGCCCCACACCATATCCGCCCCCTCCGCCATTTGCCCCTCCCTCTTCGAGGCGCTTGATTGGAGGGCGAATCATCTGGGGTGGATGGGGATGGGGTTGCCCGGCCCCATGCGTCAGGACGCCACACCGGTCGGCGGCCGCCATAGCAGGTAACCGGAGTCGAGCAGCCATGAGTCCGTGGAGACGCCGTCCACCTGCCGACACAGACGTGAGACAGACTCGCGGAAGGCAGCCGCGGGCGCGCAGTAGCCGGCGTCACGAGCCTGTTTCCACGCGTCGACCCAGGACATGAAGAAGGCGTGGATGGGCTCACCGGGGCGCACGCGGCGGCGCAAGTCACGCGGCAGCCAGTCGCGGAACAAGAGCGGCGCGAAGCCCTGGCGGAAGTCGGTGTGGAAGAGCAGGGCCTCGCGAGCGGGCGGCGACTCGGGAGTGCTGTCGGAGCGACGCAGCAGGTGCGCGGTGAGAACGGAACCCTCCGGGTCCGAGCTGCCCTCCACGAGCAGCCCCGAGGGGAGCAGGAAGCGGCTGAGCGCGTGGTGCACCTCGGCGACGCGCTCCACGGGTCCCTGTCGCAGGAGGTTCATGGCCCGCACGAGGCGGGCGGGCTCCTCCGGGGACAGGGGCAGCGCGAAGCCGCCCTGACGGAAGTGGGTGCGAGGCCCCGCATGGGCTTGAGCGGCGAGGGCCCGCGCGTCATCGAGCTCCACGCCGATGACGACGAGGCCCGGATGGAGCGCGCGAAAGGCGCTGGCGCTCTCGAGGGTCGTCCACGGATGTTCGCCGAAGCCCACGTCCACGAAGACGGCATGGGCCCACGGACCGTCGACGCGCGATAGCAACGTGGGCTCGAAGCGGCACAGGAAGGCATCGAGCGCGCGCAGCCTCCCGGGTGCGGTGCGCCCCCGCGTCTTCGCGTCGAGCGTGGACATGCCCGGGTCTTCGATGAGGCGGCCCCATCGCGTCAAGCCCTCCCGTTTTCGTCTGGAGCGCGGAGGCCTTAGGCTCCACCTCCGTGCGCCCCGCGTCCGCCCTCACCTGCCCCGGCTGTCAGGCGCCTCGCGTCCAGGGGGCTGAGTGTCCTCGCTGCGGCATCATCTACGCCCGCGCCGAGGCCCGCGCCGCGCGCAAGGCCGAGGAGGAACGCGCCCAGCGCGAGGCCGCCGAGCAGGTCCCCGCGCCCTTCGAGGTCGACCCCGCGTGGCTCGCGCCTCCGGAGCCGCGCTCGGAGGTCCTGCCCGCGAGCACACCGTCAATCGACGCGGGTGAGGAGGACGCCGTCCACGAGCTGCGCCTGCGCCTTGTCGTCGTGCCCCTGGCGCTGCTGGTGGGCTACCTGGTGGCCACCGGCTCCGCGCGCTTCATCGTGCGGCTGCTCACCATGTACGTCCACGAGGTCGGGCACGCGGTCACCGCGTGGCTGTGCGGCATCCCCGCCATCCCGGCCCCGTGGGTCACTCCCACGGGCTCGGAGCGCTGGTACTCGCTGGCGGCGATGCTCGCGGGAGCCCTCGGCTTCTGGGCGTGGCGCGGCTGGAAGCTGCGCCGCTGGGACTGGATGGCATGGAGCACGGTGCTGCTCGCCACCCAGGCCTTCTGCACGCTGGTCATCCCCCTGTGGCGCACCGAGGTGTTCATCGTCTTCGGCGGAGACGCGGGGATGCTGATTCTGGGCACGCTCCTGGTCGCGTCCTTCCACGCCCGGCCCGGCGGCCACCTCCACGCGAGAGGCCTGCGCTGGGGCTTCGTCTTCATCGGTGCGCTCGCCTTCTGGGACGGCTTCCACACCTGGTGGCGAGCGCGGACCGACGCCGAGGAGATCCCCTTCGGCCGCATGGAGGGCGTGGGCCTGAGCGACCCGAGCCGACTGGTCGAGGACCACGGCTGGTCCGAGGGTGACCTCATCCGTCGCTACGTCACGCTCGGCATCGCCTGCCTCGTGGCCCTGGCCGTCTTCCACGCCCTCCAGCTCTGGAAGGAGCGGGCCCGGCTTCGCGCCGCCCTGCGAGCGCTCCCCTTCTTGAATGGGCGATGAAACGTCCCGGGTTGTGACAGCGGCGTGGAACGCCGGTAGCCTCCCGGCCCAATGGCATCTCCCGTCCAGCCGCTCCCCCACCCGGAGCCCCCCTCGTCCTCGACGCCCCCCGACTCCGACAACCTCCAGCCGCGCTTCGGCTGGCTGCCTCCCGTCGGGACCTGGAAGTACCACCTGCTCTTGAGCGCGGTGGCCCTGTTCATCCTCGGGCCCCTGGGTGGCATCGCCGCTTCGTACATGAACTTCAGCGTGGGCTTCTTCGTCGGAGGCCAGGTACTCGCCGGCATCCTCGGCAGCGCCGTCACGTACGGCTACGGCGCGGAGGGCAAGCACGGCGCCAACTACATGCAGACGATGGCCGCGTCGGTGGCCTCGCTGTGCGCCATGTCGGTGCTCATCCAGGCCATGGTGTGGCTGGGCATGGAGATGCCGCCCGCCTGGCACCTGATGCTCTTCGTCGGCTGCGTGGGCATGTTCGCCGTCGGCGTGGGCATGCTCTACACGCCGCTGCTCGTGGACCGGCTGCAGCTCGACTACCCGTCGGGCTTCGCGGTGGCCAACATCCTGCGCGCGCTGACGGACAAGCGGCTGCTCAAGGCCTCCATCTCCAAGCTGGGCGGCGGCACGCTGCTGGGCGCCATCGCCGCGTGGATGACGGAGAAGATCGCCGTCGTGGCCGCCATCGGCACCAGCGCCGCCACGCTGGGCGCGGGCATGATTGTCGGCAGCCGCATCACCATCCCCGCGGTGTTGATGGCCGTTATCGGCGCATGGCAGGTGCCGCACCTGCGTGAAATCGGCTGGCTCGGCCCCGAGGACCCCTTCCGCAAGATTGGCTTCCTCATCGGCCTGGCGATGATCTGCGGCGCGGCGGTGGTGGACCTGTCGCTGCTCGCGGTGCAGGCCGTGGCGCGCGTGAAGGCCCGGGCCGACGCGCCGAAGGACGACGAGCCCGCGTGGAAGAAGGTCAACCTGCCCCGGCTCTTGGCCTGGGTCCTCGGCTGGGGCGCGGCGACGCTGGTGGTGGGCACCGCGGTGCTGGGTCAGCCCCTGGGCTGGCTGCTCTTCGGCCTCGCGCTGGCGCTGCTGTTCGTGCTCATCAACGGCATCTCCTACGGCATCACCGACCAGAACCCCATCTCCAGCGCATTCGTCATCTCCATCATGATGATGTCGCTGCTGGGCCTGAAGAACCCGCTGGTGGCGCTGATGGCCGCGACCATCCTGCTCATCTCCACCTCCGTGGGCTGCGACATGCAGCAGGACCGCTCCACCGGATGGCGCCTGGGCACCAACCGCGTCATCCAGTTCCGCTACCAGGTGATGGGCGTCATCATGGGCGCGCTGCTGTGCGTGGGGCTGGCGCGCGTGTTCATGACGGCCTACCCCGCGCTCGCCATCAACCAGCTCGACAACCCCAACGCCGAGGTGGGCCAGTGGGGCTCGGCGATGACGTACAAGCTGGTGGGCGCCATCCGCGACCTGGGCTCGCTGTCGGACACCAAGGTGAAGGCGATGCTGCTCGGCCTGGGGCTGGGCTTCGGCATCCAGGCGCTGCGCAAGGTGCTGCACGCCAACCCGGGCTACCAGCGCTACATCAAGGGCTCGCGCGCGGGCTTCGCGGTGGGCTGGACCATGGACTCGCTGGTGCTGGCCAGCCCCTATGCGTCCTCCTTCGGCGGCTTCGTGGCCTTCCCCGTGGCGCTGTGGTTCGGCGCGGGCGGCGTCATCGCGTCCGTGTGGAACACCGTCACGAAGAAGCGCGCGCCGGCGGCCGCGGGCAGCCCCGCACAGGGCGAGGCGCTCCCCGAGGACATGAGCACCATGTCCCTGGTGGGCGGCGGCCTCATCGCCGGCGAGTCGCTCTTCTTCCTCATCGCCGGAATGATTGGCCTCGCGTCGCTGCTGGCGTGAGCCGGTCGTCACGGGTCACCTGTCCGGGGGAACTCCCTCCGTGCGCCATCGGAGGGGTCAACGCTGCGTGCGCCGGGTGGACTGCTGCGACGGAGCGTTCCGCCCTGTGGTGCGCCTGCGCGCCAACGACGCGGCGCTACCACTGTCCGTAGACGTCCGCTCGCGAGCACTTCACCGCGGGGCGCGGCTCACACAAATACGTGCTCTCATGGGAAAACACGGAAACGACCCTCATGGGTCGCAGGCGGTCCCACGTCGTTCTTCCGCGGGAGTCCTCATGAAGCGCGTGCTGGTGATGATGGTGGCAATCCTCGGCGTCTCGTTGCTGGCCTGTGGTGGCGAGGCGCTCGAGGTGCAAGTCGATGAAGGCCCGGCGGACGTCGAGCTGGCGCAAACCCGCCAGGAGCTCGTCACCTGTACGACGGCCTGCGCGAACGGGACGTTCATCTCCTGCACGGGAAGCACCTGCAGCACCTTCGAAGGCAGGAGCGTGACGTGTGACGGGGTCAGGAAGGACTGCCCGCCGGCGGTGTGTCCGGGCGACTATCGCTCGTGCTCGGCGATGGATGGACAGAGCTGCCGGAGCGGCACGCAGCCGTGCTGCCGTGGCGATGTCGAAGGCTATTGCTACTGCATCGCCGGCCGCTACGACTGCTGAGTCCCCTGACCCGTGAGGGGTTGCCCGCGGGTCTGGTTGACAATTTCCAGGCCCGCTTGCATCTTGATTCGCGTGAGCATCGTCAACGTCACCACGACCACCCGCACCACGACTCGCTACGGCGAGGTGTGGAGCGGTGCGCGTCGTGAAGTGAGCTGACGACCGCACGGCTTCTCGCCCCGCCTTCACCGGCCGGGGCAACCGTGTGTTCGCTCAGCGCTCCGTCCGGCAAGGCCATTCCAACCTTCCGTAACGGAGACGAAGCAATGCTCGACGAAAACGACCACCGCGCCCTCGGCCAACGCCTGGACCTCTTCCACCTGCAGGAGGAGGCGGCGGGAATGGTCTTCTGGCACCCCCGAGGGCTCTTGTTGTTCCGCCTGCTGGAGGAGCACATCCGCCAGCGCATGCAGCGCGAGGGCTACCTCGAGGTCCGTACGCCGCAGCTCTACGCGCAGCCCCTGTGGGAGCGCAGCGGCCACTGGGAGAACTTCCGCGAGAACATGTACCTCGTGGAGGACGGCGGGCGGCCGCTCGCGCTCAAGCCGGTGAGCTGCCCGGGCCACATCGAGCTGGTGCGGCGCATGTCCCTGAGCTACCGCGACCTGCCCCTGCGCATGAGTGAGTTCGGACTGGTCCACCGCAGCGAGCCGGGCGGCGCGTTGCATGGCCTGTTCCGGCTGCGTCAGTTCACGCAGGACGACGGGCACATCTTCTGTGCCCCCGAGCAAGTGGTGGAAGAGGTCGTGAACTTCGCGCGCTCGCTGCGCGAGTTCTACGCGGGCCTGGGCTTCCACGACGTCCAGGTGGCCTTCTCCGGGCGTCCCGCCTCCCGCGCGGGAAGCGACGCCGTCTGGGACCAGGCCGAGGCCTGGCTCTCGGACGCGGCGAGCCAGGCGGGCCTGGAGTGCAAATACCAACCGGGTCAGGGGGCCTTCTACGGCCCCAAGCTGGAGTTCGTCTTGAAGGACAGGCTGGGGCGCGAGTGGCAGTGCGGGACGATTCAGCTCGACCTCGTGCTGCCCGAGCGCTTCGACCTGCGCTACCAGGACTCCCAGGGCCTGCGGGTCCGTCCGGTGATGCTTCACCGCGCGCTCCTGGGCAGCCTGGAGCGGTTCATCGGCGTGCTGCTCGAGCACCACCAGGGCGCCCTGCCCGCGTGGCTCGCGCCCGAGCAGGTGGTGGTGGCGCCCGTGGGTGACGCCGCGCAGGAGTACGCGCGCGACGTCGCCTTCAGCCTGCGGCGGGCGGGCTGCCGCGTCCGCGTGGACGCGCGACAGGAGTCGCTGTCGCGCAGGGTGCTGGACTCGCACCAGGGAGGTGTCCCCTGGCTCGTGGTGGTGGGCGCGCGCGAGGTGCAGGCGAAGGGCCTGCGGCTGCGACAGCGGGATGGCGCCCAGCGGGATGTCTCGTGGGACGCGGGCCTCGCGGAGCTGGTCTCCGCGTGTGTCCCGGGAGCCCCCGCCTGATGAAGCCCCGAGGGGCGCGCGGAGTCGACTCCTCGCGCCCCTCGGTTCCAGCCACGGCTACGCGTGTCGCAGGTGCTCGAGCACCGCGCCGGCGCGCAGCACCTCCGCGGGCACGGTGGCCAGGTCATCCAGGCTCAGGATGCCCAGCGGGCGACGGGCCTCGTCCACCACGACGAGCCGGCGCACCATCTTGTCCTCCATCATCTGCTCGGCCACATCGAGCCCCGCGTCGGGCTCGCAGGTGATGAGGGCCGTCGTCATCACCTCGCGCACGCGCGTGGTGTTCGGGTCCTGGCCCAGGGCCGTGGAGCGCACGGTGATGTCTCGGTCCGTCAGCATGCCCACCAGTTGTCCGCCCTCGGTGACGGGGAGCGCGCCGATGTTGCATTCGCGCATCCGCAGGGCGGCGACTCGCAGCGACTCGTCCGCCTCGATGGTCTCCACGTTCCGGGTCATCAGCTCGAAAATCCGCATGGCGCCTCCGCTGACGGGTTGAGGGTAGGACTGCGTCCTCAAGCATGAGGTCGACGCGGCCCTCTGGCAGGGAGGCACCGGGGCTCGGCGGAGCAGCGGGCGGGCACGCGGCCGCCGGCATTCCAGGTTGGCCAGCGAGCGCGACGATTGGGCAGGATGCGCATCTGACTGAAGCTCCCGGGCGTGGACCCGGGCAAAGGAGCGTGACGGCATGGTCGACAAGCTCACCCTCAGCGATGCGCAGTGGCGCGAGCGCCTGACGCCCGAGGAGTACGACGTCCTGCGCAGGCACGGCACGGAGCGTCCGGGCTCGGGGTGCTTCCTGGGCACGAAGACGCCGGGCACCTATGTGTGCGCCGGCTGTGGCAATCCGCTGTTCAAGTCGGGCACCAAGTTCGAGTCCGGCACCGGCTGGCCGTCCTTCACCCAGGCGGTGGGACCGGACGCGGTGACGCAGATCGATGACCGCTCGTACGGCATGGTCCGCACCGAGGTGCGCTGTGCCCGCTGCGACGGCCACCTGGGGCACGTCTTCCCCGACGGCCCCCCGCCCACCGGCCTGCGCTACTGCATGAACTCGGTGGCGATGAAGCACGTGCCCGAGGGCCAGCCGCTGGAGCTGGTCCGGGCGTAAGCGCGGCAAGCCCCCGGCCCCGCTCGGTTCATCGAGCCGAGGGCCGGGTCCTCGCAGCAGCGCATCAGCCCAGCCAGGCGCGCGCGTTGCGGAACATGCGCATCCACGGGCCGTCATCGCCCGTCCACTCACGGGGCCGCCACGAGTGCTGCACCAGCCGGTGGACGCGCTCGGGGTGCGGCATCGTCACGGTGAAGCGGCCGTCCTTCGTGGTGACGCCGGAGATTCCGTGCGGCGAGCCGTTCGGGTTGGCCGGGTACGTCGACGCCACCTGGCCGTGGTTGTCCACCCAGCGCGTGGTGATGAAGCCCGAGCCGTTGACGCGCGCGGCCTCCGCGTCGTCGGAGAACTCCGCGCGCCCCTCGCCGTGCGCCACGGCGATGAGCATCCGGCTGCCCTCCATGCCCTGGTAGAAGAGCGACGGCGTGCGGGCAATCTCCACCAACCCCAGCCGCGCCTCGTACTGCTCCGAGGCGTTGCGCACGAAGCGCGGGAAGTGCTCCGCGCCGGGGATGATGTCCTTGAGCCCGGACATCATCTGGCAGCCGTTGCAGATGCCCAGCCCGAAGCTGTCCGAGCGCGCGAAGAAGCCGGCGAACTCGTCGCGGGCGCGCGGGTTGAACAGGATGGACCTGGCCCAGCCGCCACCCGCGCCCAGCACGTCTCCGTAGGAGAAGCCGCCGCACGCCAGCACGCCGTGGAAGTCCTTCAGCGACACCCGGCCCGCGAGGATGTCGCTCATGTGCACGTCCACCGCGAGGAAGCCCGCGCGGGTGAACGCCGCCGCCATCTCCTGCTGACTGTTGACGCCCTGCTCGCGCAGCACCGCCACGCGGGGCCGCGCGCCCTTGCCCACGAAGGGCGCGGCCACGTCCTTGGCCACGTCGAACGTCAACAGCGGCGACAGGCCCGGGTTGGACGCGTCGCACTTGGCCGCGTACTCCTGCTCCGCGCACAGCGGGTTGTCGCGCAGCTTCTGCAGCTCGTAGCTGACGCGCGACCAGACGCGGCGCAGGTCCATGGTGCCCTCGGACAGGAGCACCCGCTCACCGTGCCGGACACGGACCTCCAGCTTCGGCGTGGGCCGGCCCAGCTCGTGGCAGTGCACCCCCAGCCCGTGCTGCTCCAGCACCTCGCACACGCGCGCCACGTCGCCCGCGCGCACCTGGACCACGGCGCCCAGCTCCTCGTTGAAGAGCGCCGCCACCGCGTCGGGCCCCAGCTTCGAGAGGTCCACGTCCATGCCGCAGCGGCCCGCGAAGGCCATCTCGCACAGCGTGGCCCACAGGCCGCCGTCGGAGCGGTCGTGATAGGCGAGCAGCCGCCCCTCGGAGCTCAGCGCCTGCACCGCCGAGAAGAAGCCCGCGAGCAGCGCGGGGTCCTCCACGTCGGGGACCTTGGGGCCCACCTGCGCGTGTGTCTGCGCGAGGATGGAGCCGCCCAGCCGCTGCTGCCCGCGCGCCAGGTCCACGAAGACCAGCCGCGTGTCCAGCTCCACGTCCACCAGCTGCGGCGTGAGCGACTTGCGCACGTCCAGCACCGGCGCGAAGGCGGAGATGATGAGCGACACCGGGGACGTCACGGTCTTCTTCTCGCCGCCGTCCTGCCACACGGTGCGCATGGACATCGAGTCCTTGCCCACGGGGATGGTGAGCCCCAGCGCCGGACACAGCTCCATGCCCACCGCGTTCACCGCGGCGTAGAGCTGCGCGTCCTCACCCGGGCTGCCCGCCGCCGCCATCCAGTTGGCGGACAGCTTCACGTCGGACAGCTTGCCGATGCGCGCCGCGGCGATGTTGGTGAGCGCCTCGCCCACCGCCATGCGCGCGGAGGCCGCCGCGTCCACCACGGCCAGCGGCGTGCGCTCGCCCATGGACATCGCCTCGCCCGTGGTGCTCGTCACCGTGGACAGCGTCACCGCGCAGTCGGCCACCGGCACCTGCCACGGGCCGACCATCTGGTCCCGGGCCACCTGCCCCGACACCGAGCGGTCGCCGATGGTGATGAGGAACGACTTGTCCGCCACCGTCGGGTGGCTCAGCACGCGCTCGGCCATCGCCTTCAAGTCCGAGGGCAGCGACAGCGGGGCGTGCTCCAGCGCGCGCGTGGTCGCGTCGCGGTGCATGCGCGGCGCCTTGCCGAACAACACGTCCATCGGCAGGTCGATGGGCGGCGTGCCCAGCCGCTCGTCGGACAGCTTCAGCACCTGGGCCTCGGTCGCCTCGCCCAGCACGGAGAAGGGCGCGCGCTCGCGCTCGCAGAACGCGGTGAAGCGCGCCAGGTCCTCCGGCGCCACGCCCAGCACGTAGCGCTCCTGGGCCTCGTTGCACCAGATTTCGAGCGGCGACATGCCCGGCTCCGCGTTGGGCACCGCGCGCAGCTCCAGCCTCCCGCCCAGCGCGTTGTCGTGCGCCAGCTCCGGCAGCGCGTTGGACAGGCCGCCCGCGCCCACGTCGTGGATGGAGCGGATGGGGTTCTTCTCGCCCAGCGCGCAGCACTGGTCGATGACCTGCTGGCACCGCCGCTCCATCTCCGCGTTGTCCCGCTGCACGGAGGCGAAGTCGAGGTCCGCCGCGCTCGCGCCCTGCGCCATGGAGGACGCCGCGCCGCCGCCCAGGCCGATGAGCATGGCCGGACCGCCCAGGACGATGAGCTTGTCACCGGGCTTGAGCTGGCCCTTCTTCACGTGCTCGGCGCGGATGTTGCCCAGGCCGCCGGCGATCATGATGGGCTTGTGGTAACCACGCACCTCCACGCCCTCCGGCGTGGACACCTGCGCCTCGAAGCTGCGGAAGTAGCCCGCGAGGTTGGGCCGGCCGAACTCGTTGTTGAACGCGGCCCCGCCCAGCGGACCGTCAATCATGATGTCCAGCGCGGAGACGATGCGGTCCGGCTTGCCGTAGGGCTGCTCCCACGGCCGCTCGTGGCCGGGGATGCGCAGGTGGCTGACGGTGAAGCCCGTCAGGCCCGCCTTCGGCTTCGCGCCGCGACCGGTGGCGCCCTCGTCGCGAATCTCTCCGCCCGCGCCGGTCGCCGCGCCCGGGTACGGCGAAATCGCCGTCGGGTGATTGTGCGTCTCCACCTTCACCATGATGTGGGACGGCTCGCGAACCGTGCCCCACTCGCCCGTGTCCGCGTCCGGGAAGAAGCGGTCCACCGTGAAGCCCTCGATGACAGCCGCGTTGTCCTTGTAGGCGGACAGCACGCCTTCCTGGTGCTGGGCGTAGGTGTTCTTGATGGCCTGGAAGAGCGAGCGCTCCTGCGGCTTGCCGTCCAGCGTCCAGCTGGCGTTGAAGATCTTGTGCCGGCAGTGCTCGCTGTTCGCCTGTGCGAACATCATCAGCTCGACGTCCGTGGGGTTGCGCGAAAGCTCCGTGAAGCGCGCCACCAGGTAGTCGATTTCATCGTCCGCGAGCGCCAGCCCCAGCTCGCGGTTGGCCCGGTCCAGCGCGCCCTTGCCGCCGCCCAGGATGTCCACCGTGGTGAGCGGCCGGGGCTCGTGCGTGGAGAACAGCACGGCCGCGTCCTCCATCCGCGTGAGCACCGCCTGCGTCATCCGGTCATGCAGCACCGGCGCGAGCGCCTCCACCTGCTCGCGCTCCAGCGGACGTCCCTGGGGACCCGCCACGAAGTACGCGAGGCCGCGCTCCAGCCGCCGCACCTTCGCGCCCAGGCCGCAGTTGTGGACGATGTCGGTCGCCTTCGAGGACCAGGGAGAGATGGTGCCCGGACGCGGCACGACGAGCAGCAGGCTGCCCGCGCGCTCGCCCGAGGGGACCCTGGGGCCATACTCGAGGAGCCGGCCGAGCATCGCCTGCTCGTCACCGGACAGGAGCTCCGGGGCGTCGAGGAAGTGCACGTGCTCCGCGTAGACGGACGACACGGAGGGCACCTGCTCGCGGCACTGCGCGAGCAGCTTGGCGAGCCGGAATTCGGAGAGGACGGGAGCGCCGCGCAGGAAGTGCATGCTGGACATGGGAAAGGGTAGGCCCTGGGTAACAGCCGGGGCGTCCTTATCACCGTGTGTCGCGAGGGCGAGCACAGACTTCGTGCCAGCCCGCTCGCTGCCCGGACGGACAGGGGGCACGGTGGGTGCCCCTCACACGTCAGCGCTGGCGCGGCACGTAGGAGAGCCGGAATTACCCGCCCTTGCCGGAAGCTGCGGGCACGGGCTTCGCCCCCTCCTGGGCCTTGCGCCACAGCGCGAGCAGCTCCGCTTCACGCTCCCGTGGCAGGCCCGCGCGCGGCTTGTCGCGGCGCTCCTGAGGCAGGCCCTTGAAGTACGCCAGCGTGTCGCGGACGGTGACGTCGACGGGACGGAACTTGAGCCCGGCCTTCACCGCCTTCGCGTTGGAGCGCAGGTGCGTGCCCGCGCTGGTGCCGGTGGGCGGCATGTAGATGGGCAGCCTCACGTCGCCCGTCTCGCCCTGCTTCTCCAGGAACTCCGCGGGCACCCACGTCACCTTCGTGTCCTTGCCCGTCACCTTCCGACAGGTGTCGAGCATGGCGCCCATCGACCACGCCTCCGCGGGCCCCACGGCGTTGAACACGCCGTTCACCTGGCCCTCGATGAGCAGCACCAGCCACTCGGCCAGGTCGCGCACGTCGATGATCTGCAGCGGGTCCTTCGGCGTGCCGGGCGCCAGCATCTCCCCGCCCTGGTCGAAGCGCACGGGCCAGTACGTGAAGCGGTCCGAGCGGTCATCCGGTCCGACGATGTAGCCCGGGCGGATGTTGGCCACGCGCCCCGGCAGCGCCGCCTCGGCGGCCTCCTCGCACGCGCGCTTGAGCCCGCCGTAGAACTCGTAGTCCTTGCCCATCGTCTCCACGTTGGGGTCCGCGAGCGTCGCGGTGGGGCCGCGCTCGTCCTCGCCCGGCGTCTTGTCGCTGGCGTACGCGGAGACGCTGGAGATGAAGACATACTGTTTCACGTTCGGCGCCAGCAGCGCCGCCGACGCGCGGACCATGCGCGGGTAGTAACCGGACGTGTCCACCACCGCGTCCCACTTGCGGCCCTTCAGCGCCTTCAGGCCCTCGTCCTTGTCGGGGTCTCTGTCGCCGCGCAGCTTCTCCACGTCGGGGAAGAGCTCCGGGCGCGTCCTGCCGCGGTTGAAGAGTGTCAGCGAGTGGCCTCGCGCCCGCGCGGCCTCCACCACGGCGGGCCCGAGGAAGCCCGTGCCTCCCAGGATGAGGATGCGCTTCTTCGCCACCTTCTTCGGCGCGGCCAATGACTCGGGCCCGAGCGCGAGCAACGACGCACCCGTGGCGGAATACACCAGGAACTTCCTACGCGAGGTCTTCATGACGACGGCTCCAGGGGCCGTGGTGTGCTCGGGGGGACGCGCGCAGAACGCGAGCCCGCCTGTTTCATTCCCGGGCAAGCGTCGGGTCAGCGGTCTCCCAGCGCCACACCCCATCCCAGTGTCCACACGAACCCATGGGTCCAGTCGTCGGTGAACGGGCGCAGGCCCTGGTAGCGCGCCTCCGCGCTCGCGATGAACAACGCCCCCAGCGCCGCCTGCGCCCGCAGGCCCACGGGCACCCCGAAGCGCGAGCCTCCCTCCCACGAGAACACGCCCGCCCCCAGCGAGGCCCGCACGTCCACGCCCACCGCATACGTCGGCCGCCACGCCCACAAGGGAGGCGATGACAACGACAGGCTGAAGCCTCCCGTCGCCAGGGGACGACGTCCCAGCCCCACGCCGCGCATCCACTCGAAGGACAACCGCGACGCGTACGGAAGTGGCAGCCCCGCGCGAAGCCCGGCGACGGGTGCGCCGCCTCGCGCGTCGCGTGTCATGCCGCCCAGCAACTGGAGGGACAGCTCCGGCGCGGGGCTGTAGTCGCCGGTCGAAACCCAGACGGCGCCGGGCTCGGCGACCTCCTGGAAGCGCTGAGCCGCCCAGGTGAGGAATGACTGGGTATAGGCAATCGCCGCGGCGGCCCGGTCCGCCATGAACACATCAAAGGCCTCCGGCGAGACCCCCTCCGTCTGTCCAAAGACCTTCCCAGGTCCGCCATACACACCGAACGCCCCCTGCAGCGCCGCGTCCGGCTCCACCCAGAACGCACGCCAGGCCATCAGCGTCCCATCCTCGGCGCGCAGTGATTGCGTGCGCACCACCTCCAGGGTCTCCCGCGCCAGCGCCAGCTGCGCGTCGGGCCCGGACATCGGCGCCACCTCGCGCGTGGGGAGCTGTTCCAGCACGCCGCGCAGGCCCCAGCCCTCGAACCCGTCCGAGAAGCCATGGCTCACCGGCACCACGTGCGGCGGCGAGGCCACGTCCTGGATGTGGTGCGCCAGGTGTCCGGCCCTGTCCCACGCGCGCGCCAGGTCTCCTCCACGCGCCGCGTCCAGCGCCTCCTCCCACAGCTTGAGCACCCGCGCCGCCGAACCCTCGCGCGGCCCCGAGTCCACCCTCCCCTCCGGCCGGAAGTAGTGGTGCCACCCGGTCCACTTCACGTGGAGGTTCAAGTCCTCCGCCGTCGCACCGTGCAGGACCGCGTCACGGTGCTTCTCCAGGCCCGGCGACGCCTGGGTCGCCCGCTCGAGGGCGACCCGCGTCAGGGCCTCGTGGTCCTTCACCCAGAAGGCCCCCGCCCCCATCGGCGCCAACAAGGCCGCGAGGACGGCGAGCCGCGGCGCCACGACCCGTCCGCTCAGGCGGCCTCCGCCCGGGGCACGTCGAGCGAGTCCAGGTGGGCGCGAGCGATGTGCAGGTTGTCGTTGTCCAGCGGGTGGAACGACGGCCGCAGGTACTCCTTGAGCCCACGCCAGAGCACCCGCACCAGCACCGGGTCCTTCTGGTGCGCGCGCCGCAGCTCCCGCCAGATGCCACCCCACCCCAGCCCCGGCTCCTGCTTCAGCAGCGTGACGGTGGCCGCGAACCACAGGCCGTACAGGGCGATGATGCCCGCGAACATCCCCGTCACGCGCAGGCCGTAGCCCGGCGCCACCTTGCGCAGCACGTCGAAGGCCACGGCCTTGTGCTCAATCTCCTCCGCGGCGTGCCACTCGATGAGCTGGCGCATCGCGGGGTGGCCGTCCTTGAACACGCCGAGCGTCAGCGTGTTCTCCCCCATGATGGCCGTGTAGTGCTCCAGCGCGGCGGTGATGGAGAGCCGCAGGGAGGCCGGGAAGTACTTGTCGATGAAGCCCCAGACGATGCGCTGGTACGCCCTCATGAAGCCGGTGATGACGTAGCCCTGTGACTCCAGCAGCTCGATGTAGTCCTGGTGCTCGCGGGCGTGCTGCCCCTCCTGGGCGAAGAACGCCTTCACCTGCGCGCGCAGCTCCGGGACGTCGGCCAGCGCGGGGAGGTAGTGGTTGACGCTGCGCACGAAGAAGCGCTCGCCCTGGGGGAAGAGCAGGTTGAGTCCGTTCCACAGGTGCGTCGAGCCCAGGCCGTTGTGGTGCCAGACCCGGGGGAAGGTGGCATCGAAGTGGAACTTCAGGTGCGGTCTGGGGACGATGCGGCCGGGGTCGGGGGGATTGACCATGAGTGGGGGATTCTCG
>NZ_SRLW01000110.1:0-29203 GCF_006518215.1 Myxococcus sp. AB025B | reverse complement strand
CCACCACCCTGGTGGTCCGCCCCGAGGACGTGGAGCTCGGCGAGCACGGCACGCCCCTGCCCCTGTCCGCGCGCCTGTTCCTGGGCCACGCCGCCGAGTACCGCTTCCCCGTCGGCAGCACCCTCCTGCGCGTGGTGGCCCCTCCACTCGAGGTGCGCGCGGGCCAGACACTCCACGTCCGCCTGCGCAAGGTCCGCCTCTTCGCCCCACGGTGAGCGTGGGGCGCGGGGGCACCTGGATGTTTTCGGACTCATTGCCCGGGACGAACCGCTCCGGGGAGACTCCCAACGTCACCCCCGACTCCCGGAGTCCTCGTGTTTCGCCCCATCGCCCTGCTCGCGCTCCTCGTGTCGTGCCTCGGACTCACCGCCTGCTTCGAGGACGACGTCTGTACCGAAATCTCCACCTGTGGCGGCTGCGCCAGTGAGTACGTCGCCAACGCCTGCAAGTGGTGTCCGTCCGACAGCACCTGCTCCGCGTATGGCGAGGGCAGCTCCTGCTCCTACTCGGAGCTGAAGGACGACGCGGACGAGTGCGGCGGTACGTCGAGCGCGTGCAACAGCCCGTACTCGGGCCCCTCGGCCGACCCGCAGTCCTCCTCCTTCTGCCAGGCCGCGTACCACTACGGGTGCCAGGGCCAGACGTCGCGGCGCGACGACAACTGCCGCGTGTACGCCCAGTTCGAGGCGGACAACCCGGGCATGCCGTCCTGCCCCTACTGCCCCTGAGCGATTGGGCGCGCGAGGAGGCTCGGGCCGGGTTAAAGCCGCACGCATGAGCGACTCGAACCCGAGCATCCTTTCCCACGTCTCCCTCGGCACGAACGACTTCGCGAAGGCCGTGGCCTTCTACGACGCCGTCCTCGGCACCCTCGGCTGCAAGCGGGTGCTCGACTTCCCCAACGCCGTGGCCTACGGCAAGCAGTTCCCCGAGTTCTGGGTGCAGGCCCCCATCGACGGGCAGCGCGCCAACGTCGGCAATGGCACCCACTTCGGCTTCATCGCCGCATCGAAGGAGGCCGTGCACGCCTTCCACCAGGCCGCGCTCGCGGCGGGCGCCACCGACGACGGCGCCCCCGGTCCCCGCCCGCAGTACGGCGCGCCCTACTACGGCTGCTTCGTGAAGGACCTGGACGGCCACAAGATTGAGGCGTCCTTCTGGGACGAGTCCGCGGGCGGCGCGCACGGCGTCTGACGTGGCGCCTACACCTGGCGCAGCTTCCAGTGCCCCCGCCGGAAGAGGAGGGCCGCGAGCACCGCCAGCACCGAGAAGGCCACGGTGAGCGAGAGGAACACGCCCGAGGGCCCCATCTTCAAGGGGCCCGACAGCCCCCACGCCAGGGGCAGCTCCAGAATCCAGAAGCAGAACACGTTGATGAGCGTGGGCGTGGTGGTGTCCCCCGCGCCGTTGAACGACTGCGTCAGCACCATGCCGAAGGCGTAGAAGAGGAAGCCCCCGCTGATGATGCGCAGCGCGTGCGAGCCGTGGTCCACCACCACCGGGTCCGTGGAGAAGGCGCCCACCAGCGGCTGGGCGAAGGCGACGAACAACACCCCCAACGAGCCCAGGAACACGGCGTTGATGCGCCCCGCCGTCCACACGGCCTGCTCGCCGCGCTCCGGCTGACGCGCGCCCAGGCTCTGGCCCACCATCGTCGCCGCCGCGTTGGCCAGGCCCCACGAGGGGAGCAGCGCGAAGAGCACGATGCGCATCGCGATGGTGTAGCCCGCCACCGCCTGGCTGCCGAAGGTGGAGACGATGCGCGCCAGCACCACCCAGCTCGTGGTGTTCACCAGCGACTGCGCCGTGCCCGCGCCCGACAGCCGCAGCATGGAGAGCATGGTGCCCACTTCCAGCCGCACGTGCTCCCAGCGCACGCGCAGCCGCCCGCTCCCCCGGGCCAGCCGGTAGATTTGGTACACCACGCCGCAGCCCCGGCCGAACGTGGTGGCCACCGCCGCGCCCATGACGCCCAGCTCCGGGAAGGGGCCCACGCCGAAGATGAGCATCGGCGCCAGGACGATGTTGATGGCGTTGGCCAGCCACAGCACCCGCATGGCGATGGCCGCGTCCCCCGCGCCCCGGAAGATGGCGTTGATGAGGAACAGCAGGAGCACCGTGCCCATGCCGCCGAGCATCACCTGCGTGTAGCGCACGCCGTGCTCCAGCACCCACGGCTCGCCGCCCATCAACTCCAGCAGGGAGCGCGAGAACACCACGCCGCCCACCGCCAGGGGGATGGCCAGGAACACGCCCAGGCCAATCGCCTGCACCGCCGTGCGCGCGGCCTGCTCCGGGTTCTTCTCACCGATGCGCCGCGACACCAGCGCGGTGGCGCCGATGCTCAGCCCCGCGGCCGCCGCGTAGATGATGGTGAGCAACGACTCCGTCAGCCCCACCGTGGCCACCGCATCCGCGCCCAGCCGCCCGACGAAGAAGACGTCCACCACCGCGAAGATGGACTCCATCACCATCTCCAGCACCATGGGGACCGCGAGCAGGAAGATGGCGCGCTTCACGGGCAGCCCCGTGAGGTCCTTCTCCGTGCCGTGCATGGCCTCCTTCAGCGACGCCCAGAACCCCTCTCGCGGCACGGACTCCCGCCCCTCCACCTGCGACATGTGTGCTGCCTCCTGGACCGCCCCGCCGAGCCTCGGGCCCTTCTGTCAGGAAGGGGCGACGGCGTCCAGGACGCCGCGGCGCGCGGCCGGCTGACCCGCACGGCGCCTCGCGGCGGGGCGGGTGCGCACGCTCGGCCTTGTCCTCCGCGCCCGGGCGGGCGTGGATGGCCGTCACCCACCCCAGACCCGGGGCCGGGTTACGCGCTGTTCGCCGTTGCACCTCCGACACCACTCCAGCGCCTCCGGGCGGTCCTTCATCGCCGAGGCGAGGTGTAGCTTGCGCCCACTCATGATGCCGAGCTTCTCTCGTTCGCTGTTCCCGTCAGTCCCCAGTCCGGGCACCGCGCACTTCCGTCTGGCCAGCAGTGCGCGCGTGCTGGGGCGCGTGCACCTGGGACCCGGAGTCCACCTCGCGCAGGGCGCGGTGGTCTGCTCTCCGGAGGGCGCGGTTCAACTGGGCGCGGGCTCCACGCTGCGGGAGAACACCACCGTCGTCGGCACCGCGCGTCATCCCATGGTGGTGGGCGAGAAGACGACGCTGGGCCCGCGCAGCCTGGTGCTCGGCGCGTCGGTGGGCCACCTGTGCGACGTGGGCCCGGGGGCCATCCTCCAACCGGACGCCCGGCTGGGCGACCGCTGCCTGGTGGCGGATGGGGCGCTGGTGCCCTCCGGCATGTGGGTGCCCTCGGATTCCGTCGTCGTCGGCCGGCCCGCGCGCGTCGTGCGGCGCGTGGACACCGGTGACCTGGAGCGGCTGCGCGCCTCGCGCGGCGGCTCGCTCACCCTTCCCCAACAACCCCTCACCCCTTTCTTCGCCAGAGACCGCGCCGAGGATGCACCCATGGGACAGCTCTACTCCCTCCGAGACAAGCACCCGCTCGTCCACCCCACCGCCACCCTGTTCTCCTCCGCCGAGGTGACGGGCGACGTGCTCATCGGCCCCGGCGCCATCATCGGCCCCGGCGTGCGCATCATCGGCGAGTCCCACGCGCCGCTGCGCATCGGCGCGGGCGTGCGCATCCACGCCAACGCCGTGGTGCAGCTGCAACCGGGGGGCACGCTGGTGGTGGAGGACGGGGCCATCATCGGACCGGGCTGCCTGGTGCACGGCTGCTTCGTGGGCGCGGGCACCGTGGTGGAGGCGGGCGCCATCCTCTGCGACCGCAGCCGGCTGGGGCGAGGCTGCCTGGTCGGCGCGGGCAGCATGGTGCGCCCCGGCTCGCTCTTCCCGGACGCGGCCCAGGTGGATGGCTTCCCCGCGGTGCAGACGGGCTTCTTGTCCGCGCTGCCCGCGCTGCCGCCCTGGGCGCTCAAGCCGGAGGACCTGCCGGAGCTGCGCCGCGTCAGCTGAAGCCGCTCGCCGCCCGGGCATGCCGCGAGGCCCCGCCCCGCTGCCCGCTGTCGCCTCCCGTCCCGCGTGCCGAGGGGCGCCTTCGTCCAAATCCTGAGGGAACGGGCCCGCCCGCGCGTGGAAACGTCCGCGCGCCTGGGGGACGGACGGAGGACCTCGCCTCGCGGCGGGGACGAACGATGTGGCAGGCGCCGGGCACCGAAGGCCTTCAGGAAATCCATCGGGGACGCCGGTACGTCGTGTTCCGCACCTGGGCACGCGATGGCCGGCCCCTCATCATCAAGCAGGTCCGCCAGGGGCCGCTCGCCGCCGGCAGCGCGCCCATGCTGCGCCACGAGCACGCGCTGCTCACCGGGCTGCGCGACACGGTGCCCGACCTCGCGCGGGTCGTGTCGCTGGAGGACGCGCCCTCGCACCCGCCCGCGCTGGTGCTGGAGGACGCGGGGCCGCACAACCTGCAGGAGTGGCTGCGCCGCAAGCCCGTGGACCTGGAGCGCTTCATGGCGCTGGCGCTCCAGCTCACCGGCATCCTCACCTGCCTGCACGAGCAGCACGTCATCCACCGCGACCTCAACCCCACCAACCTGGTGATGAGCGCCGACGGCACGCACCTGACGCTCATCGACCTGGACCTGGCCACGCGCGTCTCGGGCATCGCCCCCAGCAGTGATTTGCCCGGCGAGCTGCAGTGGGCCCTGCCGTACGTCGCCCCGGAGCAGACGGGGCGGATGAACCGGCCCATCGACCACCGCGCGGACCTGTACTCGCTGGGCGCCACCTTCTACGAGCTGCTCACGGGGCTGCCGCCGTTCACCTCCCCGGACCCGGTGGAGCTGGTGCACGCGCACCTGGCCCGCGCGCCCGTGCCGCCCGCCTTCGTCAACCCCGCCGTGCCGCGCATCGTCTCCGACATCGTCCTCAAGCTGCTCGCGAAGATGCCGGAGGAGCGCTACCAGGGCGCCGACTCGCTCCTGTCGGACCTGCTCGAGGCCAGCCGGCGTCAGAACGACGGGGACTTCACGCTGGGGCGGCTGGACCTGGCCCACCAGCTGTCGCTCCCGGAGCGCCTGTACGGCCGCGAGCCCGAGCAGCAGGCGCTGCGCGCGGCCCGCGAGCGCGTGCGCCGGGGCGAAAGCGAGCTGGTGCTGCTGTCGGGCGCGGCGGGCATCGGCAAGTCCGCGCTGGCGCACGAGCTGGCGCGCGACGCGCTCCCTGGAGACCGGCTGCTCACCGGCAAGTTCAACCAGCTGCAGGGCACCGTGCCCTATGCCGCCTTCGTGCAGGCGTTCCAGGGGCTGATGCGCGAGCTGCTGGAGGAGTCGCCCCAGTCGCGCGACTTCTGGCGCGAGCGCCTGTTGGGCGCGCTGGGGCCGCACGCGCGCGTCATCACCGACGTGGTGCCCGCGCTGGAGGTGCTGCTCGGGCCGCAGCCGGTGCCGCCCGCGCTGGGGCCGGTGGAGGCCGCCGCGCGCTTCCACCTGCTCTTCCAGTCCTTCGTGCAGTCGCTGGCCACGCCCCGGCACGCGCTCGTCCTGTTCCTGGATGACCTGCAGTGGGCGGACCCCGGCTCGCTCCAGCTGCTGGAGAGCCTGTGCACGGACCCGGGCTCGCGACATGTCCTCTTCATCGGCGCGTGGCGACCGCAGGAGGTGGGCCCCGGACACCCGCTGTCGCGCCTGCTCGACGTGCTCGCGGAGCAGGACACGCTGCCGGTCCAGGACTTCGAGCTGGCGCCGCTGGAGGTCGGCGCCATCACCGCGCTGTGCGCGGACACCTTCCAGCTGGAGCCCGCGCGGGTGGCGCCCCTGGCCCGGCTGCTCGCGGGCAAGACGGCGGGCAACCCGCTCTTCCTCACGCGGCTGTTGCGCCTGCTGCACGCGTCCGGTCTCCTGCGCTTCGACTGGGAGCGCGGCACGTGGACCTGGGAGCTGGAGCGGCTGTCCCGGGTGGAGGTGACGGAGAACGTGGTGGAGCTGCTGCTCGCCGCCATCCGCCGCCTGCCCGAGCGCACCCAGTACGTGCTGGAGGTGGCCGCGTGCCTGGGGGACCAGGTGGAGCTGGGGCTCCTGTCGTCGCTCGTCGACGAGGACGAGCAGGACGCGGCCTCCGCGCTGTGGAGCCTCCTGCGAGAAGGGCTGCTCGTCCCCGAGAGCGAGCCCGCGCGCGCGCCGGCGACGACGGACGGCGCGCGGCGCGAGGCCACCTACCGCTTCGCGCACGACCGCGTCCGACAGGCGGCGTACTCGCTGCTCACCGAGGACCAGCGTCAGGCGCTGCACCTGGCCGTGGGACGCAAGCTGTGGCACGGCGCGAGGGGCGAGGCGCTGGAGGAGCGCCTGTTCGCGGTGGTGGACCACCTGTACCGGGGCCTCGGCCAGCTGGACGACGGCGAGGAGCGAGAGCAGCTGGCGGAGCTGTTCTTCCGCGCGGGCTTCAAGGCCAAGGGGGCCTCCGCCTTCGGCGCGGCGCTGGTGTACTTCACCCGCGGCCTGTCCCTGCTGCCCGCGGACGGGGGACTTCGGCGACAGGCCCGGCTCTTCCAGGTGCACCGGGAGGCGGCCGAGTGCGCTTACCTCTCCGGCAACGGGAGGCTGGCGGAGGAGCTGCTGCACACCGCGCACACGCACGCCGCGTCCGCGACGCAGAAGGCGGACCTGTACGTGCTCCAGGTGCTCGCGAACCTCATGACGGGCAGCTACCCGGAGGCGCTCGCCGCGGGCCGCGAGGGGCTGCGCCTGTTCGGCGTGGAGCTGCCCGAGCACGGCTACACGGAGGCGCTCGCCGAGGGACAGGCGCGCGTGCGCCGGCACCTGGACGGGCGCCGGGTGGAGGCGCTGCTGGACGCGCCGATGATGACGGACAGCGCGCACCTGGCCTGCGTGCAATTGTTGTCCGAGCTCGTCACGCCCGCGTTCTTCGTGGACCCGGACCTGTTCGCCTGGCTCAACACGCTGGCGCTGGCGCTCACGCTGGAGCATGGCAGCTCGCGCTGGGCCCCGGCCGTGTACGCCGTGCAGGGCATGCTGCTGGCGAGCCGGGGCGAGGTGGAGGAGGCCCAGGCCTACGGACACCTGGGCGTGGCGCTCGCGCGCAAGCTGGGCGACGCCAGGCAGGAGTGCCGGGCGCTCATCAGCCTCACGCTCAACGTCAACCACTGGCGCGCGCCCCTGCGCACCAGCCTGTCGCTGCTGCGCCGGGCGGTGACGACGGGGCTGGCCAGCGGTGACCTGCAGTTCACCAGCTACGCGCTCACCACCGTCGTCTCCACGGAGCTGGCGATGGGCACCGAGCTGGTGCGCATCCTCGGCTCCATCGACACCGCGCTCTCCTACTCCCGGCGCGCCAACGTGCAGGGCATGGTGGACGTGTCCATCCTCTACCGTCAGGCCATCCGCGCGCTCCAGGGCCGCACGCGCACGCCCGCGCGGCTGGACGACGACGACTTCGACGAGAGCGCCTACCTCGCGTCGGACCGGGCGGAGCAGACCAACCTCTACCTGCTCGCGATGATGAAGCTGTTCGTCGCCTACGTGATGGGCGACCTCGACGAGGCGCTGCGCATGTCGCGCGAGGCCCTGCCCTACGTGCACTACACGCAGGGCTTCTTCCGCAACGTGGACTTCAACGTGCTCACCTCGCTGACGCTCCTGGCGCGCGCGTCCCGGACACCGCTGGAGAAGCAGGCCCTGCTGTCCCACGTGGAGGCCAACCAGCGCAGGCTGGAGGCGTGGGCCCGGACGTGCCCGGAGAACTTCCGCCACAAGCACCAGCTGGTGGCGGCGGAGGTGGCGCGGCTGGAGGACCGGGCGCTGGAGGCGATGCGGCTGTACGACAGCGCCATCGACGGCGCGCACACCGAGGGCTTCCTCCAGGACGAGGCCCTGGCCAACGAGCTGGCGGGGCGCTTCCACCAGCAGCAGGGCCACCGGCGCCTGGTGCCGCTGTACCTGCGCGCGGCGCTGGACTGCTACGTGCGCTGGGGCGCGCAGGCGAAGGTGACGCAGCTGGAGGAGGAGTTCCCGGAGCTGGCGACGCGGCTGGACCGGCCCTGGACGGAGCCCGGCGCCATCACGACGGGCCCCACGCCGCCGGGGGCCTCGCTGGACCTGCTCACCCTGCTCAAGGCCTCCGAGACGCTGGTGAGCGAGGTGGTGCTGGACCGGCTGCTCGAGAAGCTGATGGCGGTGTGCTTCGAGGCGGCGGGGGCCACACGCGGGGCGCTGGTGCTGGACGAGGGCGGCCGTCTTCAAGTCTGCGCCGTGGGCGCCAGCTCCGAGCCCGTCAGCCTGGAGCGCACCCCGCTGGAGTCGAGCCACCAGGTGCCGGTGACGCTGGTGGAGCACGCCTTCCACACCGGTGAGACGCTGGTGCTGGCCGACGCCGCGCACCAGGGCCGCTTCGTGGGGGACGCCTACGTGGTCCGCCGCGCGGTGAAGTCCGCGCTCGTCGTGCCCATCCAGCGCCACGGCAACACGGTGGGCGTGCTCTACCTGGAGAACGACCTGGCCACGCGCGCCTTCACCCCGGAGCGTGTGGGGGTGCTGCGCACGCTGTCGTCGCAGATCGCCATCTCGCTGGAGAACAGCCGCCTGTTCGAGCAGCTCCACGTGGAGGTGCAGGAGCGCCGCCGCGCGGAGCGGGCCGTGCGCTTCCTGGCGGACACGGGGCTGGCCCTGGCCGAGTCGCTGGACGTGGAGGTGATGCTGGGCAACGCCATGCGGCGCGTGGTGCCCTTCCTGGCGGACTGGTGCATCGTCACCGTCGTCGAGCGCGGCGAGCACCTGAGGGTGCTGTCGGCGACGCACGTGGACGCGCGCAAGGAGGCGCGGCTGAAGCAGATGCTGGAGCGGTACCCGGTGGACTGGACGTCCCCGCCCGCCCTCGTCCACGCGCTGCGCACCGGCCAGCCCTTCCTGCGCGAGGACGTCCCCGACTTCATCCTGCGCGAGCATGGCCACGGCCAGGAGTACATCGACACCCTGCGCGACATCGGCTCACGCGCCGCCATGCACGTGCCGCTCATCGCCGGAGGCAAGACGCTGGGCGTCGCCACCTTCGTCTCCGGCGCGCCCGGAAGGCGCTACACGGAGGCGGACCTGGGGCTCGCCCAGGAGCTGTCGCGCCGCGTGGCCGTCTGCCTGGACAACGCCCGCCTCTACCGCGAGGCCCAGGACGCCGTGCGCCTGCGCGACGAGTTCCTCAGCGTGGCCTCCCACGAGCTCAACACGCCGCTCACCTCGCTGCGCCTCATGGTGCAGACGCTCCTGCGCCACACGCCACCCGGGCTGCCGCCCCACGCCGTGCGCGCGCTGCGCACGCTGGACGGCCAGACGCTGAAGCTGGCCACGCTGGTGGAGGAGATGCTGGACATCTCACGGCTCCAGGCCGGGCGCATGGACCTGCACCTCGCGCGCGTGGACCTGGCGGACCTCATCCGCCACGCGGCCAGCAGGCTCGCCGAGCCGCTGGAGCGCGCCGGCTGCGCGCTGGAGCTGCACATCGACGGTCCGCTGTGGGGGAACTGGGACGGCGCGCGGCTGGGGCAGGTGCTGGTGCACCTGCTGTCCAACGCGCTCAAGTTCGGCCCGGGCAAGCCCATCACCCTGCGCGCGTGGGAGGGCGACGGGCGGGTGCGCGTGAGCGTGACGGACCGGGGCATCGGCATCGCGGAGGACCGGCTCGCCGACATCTTCGAGCGCTTCGAGCGCGCCGTCTCCGTGCGCGCCTACGGCGGCCTGGGCCTGGGGCTGCACCTGGTGCGCGAAATCCTCACCGCGCTCGGGGGCTCCATCCACGTGGAGAGCACCCCCGGCGAGGGCAGCACCTTCACCGTCGAGCTGCCGACCGACCCCGAGGCTCAGAAGTCCTCGTACTCCATCGAGATGACATAGGGCTTCGTGGAGCAACACCCGGGAGGCCCATGATGGCCCCCCGGGTGTCGCCGTCCAACCCCGAACCTCGAAGCTCCTGGAGCTAGTAGGAGCCCTTCAGCGTCACGCCCGTGAAGGCCGAGTAGGCGCGCACCATCACGTAGTACTTGCCGGCCGTGGAGTTCGTCAGCTGGCAGGTCTCCGCGTTGCCACCCAGGTACGGGCGGCAGTCGTAGGTGCCGGAGCCCGTGCCGGGGGCCGAGCCGAAGCGGACGTACAGGTCCGCGTCACCCGTGCCGCCGCTGGTGGCGAACGTCACGCGGGTGTTGGCCGGCACGTCCATCGTGTAGTTCACGCTGGCGCTCGTGGCGGCGGACAGGCCCGTCACCGGCACGTTGTTCTGCAGCACGTTGCCCGCGGTGGCGCTCGCCGTGCCCGTCAGCGTCACGTTGGAGTAGGCCGAGTACGCGTAGAGCAGGACGTGGTAGGTGCCCGCCGTCGGATTGTTGAGGGTGCACGTCTCCGTGCTGCTGCTGCCCGCGGAGCTGCACACGTAGCTGGACGTGGTCGGCTGGGTGCCGCGCCCCACGTACAGGTCCAGGTCACCCGAGCTGCCCGTGGTGGTGAACACCAGCTTGGTCATCCCCGCGGGGACCACCAGCGAGTAGTACTTCTCATTGCCCAGGCTGCCGGAGATGCCCGTCACGGGCGTGCCGTTGGTCAGCGGGATGGAGACCGGCGGCGTCCACACGCCGTTGACCCCCACCGCCTCCCAGGCCGCCTTCACCGCGTCCTGGATGGCCTGGCTGTAGTTGAGGTCGGCCGCGGCCTGGATGGTCCACGTCTTCGCCTGGAGGAACGTGGTGCCCTCCGTGAAGATGTCCGTGTTGGCCTTGTACCAGATGCGCGCGGCCGTCTCGACGCCGATGGCCGGCACGTTGATGGTGGTGCGGCCGCGCGGGTGCGTGCCGCCCTTGGCGAGCAGCGCGAAGGCCAGGTTGGGGATGCCCGAGCTGTAGTGCACGTCGGTGCTGGACGTGTAGCTGTCGAGGTGGTCCAGCGAGACGCCGTCCTTCCTCGGGTCATCCATGTAGCGCAGGGCGTCGTTCTGCGTGTTCGGCGTCCACACCTGCTCGCCAATCATCCAGATGGCGGGCGCGGTGCTCCAGGTGCCGGACGCCCAGCTCTGGCAGATGGCGGCGAAGGTGTCCGACAGCGCCTCGTTCAGACCGCCGGACTGGCCGGAGTAGATGAGGTTGGACTCGCGCTCCGTCACCGCGTGCGTCAGCTCGTGCACCGTGACGTCCGGGTCCTTGCCCAGCTCGATGGAGTTCACGCCGTCGCCGTCGCCGTACACCATCTGGCTGCCGTTCCAGAAGGCGTTCACGTAGCCGCTGCTGTAGTGGACGGTGCTGCGCAGCTCCGCGCCCGCGTTGTCGAACGAGTCGCGGCCGAACAGCGTCTGGTAGCAGTCGTACGTGTAGCCCAGCTGCGTGTGGTTCTGGTCCACGTGCGCGTCGTTGGTGACCGCGCCCAGCTCGCCACGGCGCAGGGTGCCCGGCAGCGTGGTGCCGTTGTTGGCCGTGTACACCGCGCGGTTGCGGGCGGTGTGGATGAGCGGGTGGCGCGCCACGACGCCCGCCTTGCCGAGCGCGTCGACATAGACGTTGTCCACCAGGGGGATGCCGGAGGGCTGGGTGCCCGTCACGCGCACGTGCCAGGCGAGGAACAGCGTGCCCGCGTCGTCACGCACGTAGACCAGCCGGGGCTGGCCCTCGGAGGCGATGCCGGTGCCCGCGGTGGCACGGGCCGCCGCGCTCGCCGCCGCGGCGGCGTCCACGCGGGGCGTGGCGGGCAGGTCCACGCCGTCACGGGCGGAGCTGTTGGCCGCGTACACGTTGCCGTCGGGGCGCACGTGCAGCATCAGCTCACCGCCCACCACCTCCAGGCCGTTCTTCGTCTGGCGATAGCGCAGGTGCTGGTTGCCCTGGTTGTCCGTGCGCGCGCGCTGCAGGAACAAATCATCCGCGCGCAGGCGGAACACCGGGGCGATGTCCGTCAGCGCCGGGGCCGCCGCGAAGGCCGCCTGGCCCACGCCCAGCGCCGACAGCGTGCGCTCCACCTTGCCCAGCTCACCCACCAGCGTGTCGGGCACGCCGTCCGTGTGCGCCCCCGCCACGCCCGCGCTCGGCAGCTTCTTGAGCGACTGCTGGATGTCCGCCCCCGCCTTCACCTCGGGCGCCTTCGCCTCGTCCGGCGCGGACTCCGTGGTGCCACACGCGGTGAGCGCAACACCCAAGCAGGCCACGCCAATCGTCTTCAAGACTCGATAAGCCAAATGCAAGACCTCCAGTTGAAAGTCCATTTATTCGTGACACACCTGGAATAACGATTTCAAACGCAAAAGCCATTATTCATGTTTCGATATATTACCAACCCAGACACGTCAACTCGCTTTACGTGTGAGTCCTCGCGCGACGAGAAATGGCCAGCACGAGGGTAGGACAATGGCTCGAAAGAGCGTGTCTGACGGTAGAAGTCGAGCCCGCCTGAAAACACGTCTGCCCGTGTCTGGAAGTCAGACGTGTTTGAGAGGCATTGACTTCGCGCGGCTCAAGGGCGCGGCTGGGGCGGCTCGGCCGCGTCACCCTGGATGAGCCAGAGGCGCGCGGGAGCTTCCTCCCAGAAGCGGCGCAGGATGCGGTCCGTGCGGCTGTTCTGGGCCACGCGGTTGAGCTGGAGCGCGACGATTTCGCTCTCCACCAGCTCCGCCACGCGCACCACGCCCGAGCGCAGGCCGTACTCCTGCACGCGGCGAATCATGTTGGCGGCCTCGGGCGAGGCGGGGCGGAAGGCGCGCAGGTCCGCGAGGATTTTGATGTCCTGGCCGGCGAGCGAGTCGGTGGCCCGCTCCAGCTCCGTCACGAAGGCCTCCATCTCCGGCACCCGGATGTAGCCCTCCAGGACGAAGCCCACGATGGCGTGCGCATTGTCGACGTCGATTCGGAACACCCGGGCTCCTTCGCCACCAGCACGCGCGTCGCGCGCCCCCACAGCGTAGGAGCCCGCTGGTGGAGAGCCCAGACACCCGGGAGTGCGGGGTGGATGTCCGGTTCAGGATTCGACGCTCAGCTGCTCGAGCAACAGCTCGAAGGCGCGCCTGGCCACGGCGTCGCGCACCTGGGCGCGGACCCCGGCGAAGACATGGCGCTCCACCGTCACCGCGCCGCCCCGCCGCATCACCGCGATGAAGGCCAGGCCCACGGGCTTTTGTGGCGTGCCGCCGCCAGGGCCCGCGATGCCCGTCTCCGCGATGGCCCAGTCCGCGCTCGAGCGCTCCAACGCCCCGCGCGCCAGGGCCTCCGCCGCCTCCGCGCTCACCGAGCCATGCGCCTGGAGCAGCGCGAGCGGGACGCCGAGCTGTTCGACCTTGGACTCGTAGGAGTACGGCACGAAGCCGCGCTCCACCACCGCCGAGGCCCCGGGCACCTCCGTCAGCCGCCCGCACAGGAGCCCGCCGGTGCACGCCTCCACCAGCACCAGCCGCGCCCCCGCGCTCCGGCAGCGCTCCAGCACGCGCGCCTCCAGCGACGGCGCTTGGCGTGGGTCGTCCTGTCCGTCGTGTCCCGGCGTCACCGCGCCATCCTCGCGCACCTCCCGCCGGGCCTCAACCGTGGGCGGGCCCGGGCCGCGCGGCCAGCACCGCCACCAGCACCTCGTCCCTCCAGCGCAGGCCCACCACGCCCGGCTCGCGCTCCAGCGTCAGCGCCGGGTGCACGCCGTCGGGGCGCAGGTGCTCGAGCAGCTCCAGGGGCTCGAAGCCCGCGCGCGCCAGCCGCGCCCTCCACATGCGCGCCGTCTCGTGGCGCTCGCAGCGGGCCGACTCGTCCACCGTGCCCACCACGTCCTCCACCTCGCGCCCGAAGAAGCGCTTGATGGCGGCGCGCTCCTCGCCCGGCACGCCCAGGGAGTCGAGCAACTGGAAGACGTGCGTGAAGTGTCGCCACGCGTGGCCGAAGCGCTCCAGGGGCGCCGCCTGGAAGTGGTCCGTGTTCGGCTCGCACATCACCAGCGCCACGGGCTCCAGCGCGCGCAGCTGCCGCAGCACCGCGTCGCGGGCCGAACCCTGGCTGTCCGGCGTCTCCGCCACGTGGTGCAGGGCGAACGCCGCGTTCACCACCCGGGGGCCCGGCAGCGCGCGCAGCATGGACCACTGCGCCTCGCTCATCGCCTCCACCGGGGACTCCACGCCGATGAAGCGCACGCTCGCGCCCACCTCGCGCGCCACGCGCTCCGTCGCGGCTTTCGCCTGCGCGAGGCTCGCCCCGCTCGGGTCCACGCCCACCAGCGTCAGCTGCCCGGGCGCGGCGCCGCGTCGTGACAGGGATTGCAACAGCCGCACGGCCTGCCGTCCCTGGCCGATGCCCACGTCCACCAGCGTGGCCTCCTCCTGTCCCCCCAGCAGCGACTCCAGCACCGCGTTCGCCAGCGCGTCGGCCGTGGACGCCAGCGGCATGTGGGCCATCAGCGAGCGGAACAAATCAATCTGCCGCTCGCTCGCGTCGGGGTGCAGATAGGGATTGCGGCTCCCCGCACCCGCGCCCGCCAGGCGATGCCTCACGGCGGTGGCGAAGAGCTGGTAGCCCAGGTCCTCGGGCACCGCGTCCACGTCCAGCATCGACTCCAGCGCCCCCAGCGACGCCGTGGCCTCGTCGACGCGTCCCGACAGGCCCTGCTCCATCGCCTGGAAGAGCAGCTGCTCCTTCTGCGCGCGCATCGCCCTGACTCCTTCCCCACGAGAAGCCCCGCGTGGACTCAACGGTAATGGTGCCCTCCCGGGCCCTCCACCCGCGCCCCACGCCCGCGCCCTTCCTCCGTGAGTTGCCACACACGCGGACGCACGAACGTGCGCCCCGGCCGTCCTCGGGACGACGACGGACTCGTACCCGGCGACCAGGACCCGCCGTGAGGGACACGCCGCACGCGCGATGCATGACTTCCCGCGTAATCGAACAAACCATTCGACGCGCCGGAGGGACGGGGCGAGGCTGCGCCCACCTGAGGACTCGCCGGAGTGACAGTTCCGCGGTCATCGGGTGTTGAAGGGGGCCTCATGCGTTCCAGACGCGGTGTCTTCCTCCCGCTGCTCGTGCTCACCACGCTGTCCGTCCTCGCGCACGCCCAGGGTGTCCCCTCGCCCGCGTCGGACGCGCGCGCCATCGAGGTCCAGCTCCAGGCCAGCGACGGCGGCACCGTGCTCTCCGCCGACGACGCGGAGCGCTTGGGTGTCACCGAGGATGGCCGTGAGGCCCGGCTCCAGCCGCCCGCGCTCGTCACGCCCTCCCCGGCCGCTTGGCCCGAGGGGCTGGAGGGCACGCCGGGCGAGGTGACGCTGGAGCTCCTGGTGGACGTGGAGGGCGCGGTGGCCGAGGTGAAGGTCGTGGCCGCGCCCCAGGAGCCCCGGCTCACCGAGGCCGCGCGCCAGGCCGCGGCGGGGCTGCGCTTCACGCCCGCGGTGCTCGCCGGCGCGCCGGTGGCGGTGCGGCTGCCCTTCGTCTATCGCTTCGAGCCGCCCGCACCCGTGCCCCGCTCCACCGCGAGCCTCTCCGGAGAGGTGCGGGCCCGGGGCACGCGCCGTCCCCTCGCGGACGCCACGCTCTTCGTCGACGGCGCCACCGAGCCCTCGGGCACCGTGGACGCGGACGGGCGCTTCACGCTGGCGCTGCCGCCCGGCGCCCACCGCGTGGAGGTGCGCGCGCCGGGACATCAACCGGGCACGTTCGAGGAGACGCTGTCGGAGGGGCAGGCGCTCCAGGTCATCTACCGGCTGCAGGCCGGCCGGGTGAATCCGTACGAGACGGTGGTGCGCGACGAGCGCCCGCGCACGGAGGTGACGCGAATCACGCTGCACGAGCAGGAGCTGCGCGAAGTGCCCGGCACGCTGGGAGACCCGTTCCGCGTGGTGATGTTGATGCCCGGCGTGGGCAGCCTCGCCTCGGGCATCAGCTACCCGGTGGTGCGCGGCAGCCAGCCCGCGGCCACGGGCTTCTTCCTCGACGGCGTGCGCATCCCCATGCTGTACCACCTGATGCTCGGGCCCGCAGTGCTCCACCCGGACTTCATCGACACCGTGGACTTCTTCCCGGGCACGCCGCCGGTGCAGTACGGCCGGCTGCTGGGCGGCGCGGTGGATGGACGGCTGAGCCGTCCGCGCGAGGACCGGCTGCACGTCACCGCCTCGGTGGACCCCATCAACGCCGGCGGCTTCATCGAGTACCCGTTCGAGAGCACCGGCACCTCCGTCAGCGTCGCGGGGCGCATCAGCTATTCGGCGCTGTTGATGACGCTGGGCTCCAAGCTGCTCAGCTCGGCGGAGACGGAGAAGCTCCACGCCGACTTCTGGGACTACCAGGCGCGCGTCGAGCAGAAGGTGGGCCAGGGGCGGCTGCGGCTGTTCGCGCTGGGCAGCTCGGACGACGTGGGCTCCTCGCCGTCGCTCGACTGGGTGGGCATGACGGGGGGCCGCATCGTCTCGCGCTTCCACCGCGTGGATTTGCGCGGCACGCACCCGCTCGCGGGCGGCGACGCGGAGGTGGGCTTCACCTTCGGCACGGACGCGCTGGGGTTCACCGGCCAGGAGTCCTTCCGCACGGCGAGCGGCGCCATCGACTACCAGGACGTCGGTGAGTACGGGCTCGAACAGCTCACCTTCGCGGCGCGCGCGGGCTGGAAGCGGCGGATGAGCAACACGCTGGAGCTCGCCATCGGCGGAGACCTCGAACACCGGCGCGCGGCCACGGACATCCGGGGCACCGGCATCCCTCCCGGCAGCCGGCCCGGCGAGACGACGGACCCGCTCAAGAGTCCGTCCTCGCTGGCGATGTTCTCCGGCGCGTATCTCTCCGCGACGTGGCTGCCGGCACCCCAGTGGCTGGTGCAGCCCGGCGTGCGCGTGGACAACTACCACCTGTCCCCCGGCATCAACCACACGGTGGCGGAGCCGAGGCTCACCGTGCGGCACCAGCTCACGGACGCGCTCGTGCTCAAGGGCGGCGCGGGCGTCTTCCACCAGACGCCCACGGTGCTGGTGCACCTGCCCGCCGTGGACACGTCCAGCCTGCGCCACGGGCTCCAGGAGGGCCTGCAGTTCGACGTGGGCGCCGAGTGGAAGGCGATGGAGGGCCTGGAGCTGAGCGGCGACGTCTTCTACAACCCGCTGAATCGCACGGTGGAGCTGGACCTGCGGCAGGTGGTGGAGAACCGCCGCCGCCGGGGGCTCGACACGCCGGACCCGTCCGCCAGCGGGTATGCGTACGGCATCGACCTGATGGCGCGACACCCCTTGGGGCGGGACTGGTTCGGCTGGGTCTCCTACAGCTTCCTGCAGAGCAAGCGGCGCGTGCGCTTCGACCGGTACGGGGATGATGACCGCGTGGTGGAGACGGTGGAGGGCACGCTGCCCTTCGCCTTCGAGCAGGCGCACGTGCTCAACGCGGCGCTCAGCTACAAGCTCGGCAACAACTGGACGGTGGGCACGGTGGTGCACTTCAACACCGGCCGCCCCGAGTCCGGTGAAATCACCACGCTGACGCAGCGCCTGGTGACGGACGCGGACGGGACGCAGAGCTGGGTGCGACAGGACCGCGACAAGGCCGAGCGCCTGGACGCGTTCTTCCGCGTGGACCTGCGCGTGGCGAAGTCCTGGGCGATGGAGGACTTCACGCTCGACGCGTACCTGGACATCCTCAACGTGTCCGCGCGGCAGGAGGTGTTCGCGTACGACTACGGCTTCGACGAGGCCCTGCGCCCCGAGCGCAAGCCCACGCGCTTTCCCATCATCCTGCCGCTGCTCGGCGCGAAGGGGACGTACTGACATGCCGCGACTGCTTCGTTGCCTGCCTCTCGCCGCGCTGCTCGCCATGGGCTGCGACCGCAAGCCGGAGGACCCGGTGTTCGTGTACGGCTTCCTGCAACACCTGGATGGCTCGCCGCGTCCCGACGTCACGGTGACCTTGGAGCGCACGCGCCAGCCGAGCTACGAGCACCCCGAGAACGAGGGCTTCAAGCCCTACACGGAGGCTCGCAGCGAGGGTGGGGGCCAGGTCACGCTGGAGGTGCTCCACGGAGACGCCCTGGAGGAGGGGGAGTACGAGCGGACGCAGTACCGCTTCCGGCTGGCCGCGCCGCTCGAGGAAGGGCATGGCGTCTACACGTCCTTCGTCTTCGAGGACGACGTGGAGATTCCTCCCCTGCGCCCGTGGGCGCCGCACCTGACGGTGGGGCGGGACGCGGAGGGGCTCGCGCTGTCGTTCGACGCGGCGCCGCCGGTGCCGCCGCTTCCGCCCTCGGGGCGCCTGCTGCAATGGGAGACGGGCGATTCGCCGGACCTGGTGGCACTCGAGCCGTGGACGCCCTACCCGGTGGTCCAGCTGCATGGCCCGGGAGGAAGGCTCTGGGAGGTCCATGACGCGGCGGCGCCCTGGCGTCCCAATCCCTATCAACTGGAGGACTTCGCCGGGGTGGAGGCGCAGGTGCGCGCGGCGAGCCTGGGCACGTGGATCTTCCGTCCGCTGGCCTCCAATGACAGCACGGTGTCCTTCCGCGTGGAGTGGCGAGGCCCGCGTGTGCCCGTGCCCGTGGGCGCGTTGCATCCCGTGAGCCGAGGGGCCGCGTGCACGCCTGCTCCCGTGGGCGAGCTGTGCCCGTACACGGATGGTTCGCTGCGCAAGGTGCGCACCACGCAGGGGGCGGTGGACTCCGGCGTGAACGAGGTGGTGCTCCAGTGGGAGGCCCCCATCCGTCCCCGGCACGCCGTCATCCGGGAGGTGGAGCTGCCTTCGAGCGCCACGCCCCAGCTCCTCTTCCAGGTGGAGGGCAGCCTGGATGGAGGGAGCTGGGCGACGCTGGGGAGCGCGCCGTACGAGAACTACGACGACGTCGAGATACGAGACCCGAGCTTCTCCACGGCGCTCGACCACACGGCGGAGGACAGCCCCTATGGGGATGGGCCGCTGGACCTGAAGCGTCCGGCGCGCTTCGTCGAGGTGGCGCTGACGGGGGAGGTGCCGGTGCGCTTCGTGCGCCTGCGGGTGTTCGCGGGAGGAGGCTCGTGGACGATTCCCATCTCCGCGCTCTCGGAGCTCTCGGTGTTCGAGTAGGGGCCATCGCCCTGGAGAGCAGGTTGCTGCCCGGGGGACACGTGTCGACGTTGCGCGAGGTAGTCCACATTGCCTCGAAGGAGCAGGCCCTTGCGTACGACGCCCGAGAAGAAGATGTCCCTGCTGACGGAGAACGAAGCCCAGCTCGTGCTCGCCAGCGCGCCCCACAATCTGATGGAGCTGTCCCGCCGCGAGCTGCGAGGTCGCATCCAGCGCGCGCGGCGGCTGATGGACAAGTATGACGGCCTGGCGACGCGTCAGCGGCGCGAGGCCCTGGGCAGGCGCACGCCCACGCGCTCCAAGCGCGCCGAGGGCAACGCGAACACGCGGCGCAAGGCCACCTACTTCCGTCAGGCGCTGATGCGCTTCGAGAAGCGCCTGGCGATGCTGGACCGCCAGGAGGCGATGATGGCCAAGCGGGCCCGTGTCACGAGGAAGGCCACGGGGGCCCGGAGGACGACGCGGGCCGCGGGTGGGAGTACGCGGAGGACTCGGACGGCGACGCGGACCCCGAGCGGGGTGCGGAGGACGCGCGCGGGCACGGCGACGCGGGCCCCGGGTGGCATGCGCGCGACGAGCACGGGCGCGACGACGCGAGCCGTGGGTGGGCGCAAGCCCGTGCGCCGCATGAGCGCCGCAGGTCGCACCGCGACGGGCTCGGTGCGCGAAATGAAGGCCCAGCGTCGCAAGGGCGGGGCTCGCAAGCAGCAGGGCTTCGGCTCCATGCGCCGCGCGTCGCATGTCCGGGGTCGCAACCGGCGCACGCAGGCGCGCAAGGACTCGCGCCGCTGAGCTTCACGGTTCACCGCACCGCCTCGTCGCACCCGACGAGGCTCGGCGAGGAAGTCGTCAGGATTGAGCGGAAGTCGGCGTGGACGCGTACAGCGCCGAGACTTGCTCCGTCACGCTCTCCAGCCATGCCCGCGCCAGTGCCCAGTTGCGAACCGGCTTCGGATAACGCCACGCGGGGAAGTCCGTCTCCTCGTCGCTGCGACAACCCGCGGTCGCGACACCTTGGGCGTCGACCCAGGCTTGCGCTTCGACTGCGAGCGACGCGAGCCGCTTGTCCAAGCCCCATGCGCAGATGACGAGCGGCGCGCCCAGCAAGTCGGTGCCAATCGCCGCATTCGCCTCTGCGAATACGCACCCCAGGTCCGCGTGGGTCGCGCCCTTGCTGATGAGCGCGAACAGGTCGGCGCTCTTGGCCGCGCGAACATCGGACAGGTTCACGACCCGCACATGGGTCATGCCGACGGCCTCCATGACACGCATGATCCGGTACTGGACCGCGTCGGGTTTGGTGGGCACCAGGAGCCCCGCATGCTCGCGCGAACCGAAGCCTGGCTTCGGCGCCGATGAGCCCGGATTCATCATCACCACCAACGCCTCAGGCTGCTCGGCGAGCTTCTCGGGCGGGAGCGGAGCGAGCACCGACGGCTTGCCTGCACGAATCTCGAGCACGGCTCGCCGCTGGAAGTCGGCGCGCGCATCATCCCAATCGTGGAACAGACCCCAACAGGCGTAGTGGTTCTTCAGGCGCTTCATGGCGGCTCCCTGATGGGGGGTTCGCCGCGCTCCATCCGCGCGGAATGGAGCGCGCACTGACGCGAGCCTCAGGCCCGCCGACGGCGCGTGAGCGCGGTGACACCGGCCAGCGCGAGCATCAGCCACAGCGCCATCGCGCCAGGGCCCGTGGCGCTGCAGCCACCGCCCGTCACCTGGGGCTCCTCGGACGAACCCGAGTCGGGCTGACCGGGGTTGCCCGCATCGGGCGTCCCCGGGCCGGCGTCGGGCGTGCCAGCGCCCGCGTCGGGCGTCTTGGTGATGGTGCTCTCGTCCAGGTACGCGCCGCACGCCGGGTCGGCCGTGCCCTCCGCGCGGTGCGCCAGCGCGAGCGCATACGCCCCCGCGCCGAAGCCCACCATGGGGGAGTTGTACTTGTAGGTGCCGTTGAGCTCGTCATACGTCTCGGACACGGCGAGGTAGTTCTTCAGCGACTGGTCCGTCACCCACTTGAGCACCCGCTCCGCGCGCTCCGGGTCTCCCGCCATCCGCTTCGCCATGGCGCCGCGCAGGCTCACGATGACCCACTCCGCGCTGTCGTACTCGCCGCCCCAGGGGCTCAGGTCCGCGCCGCCCGTGTGGTCATAGCGGTCATCGTTGCGCGACCAGCCCGCGCCCGCGGGAGAGGACAGGCGCAGGTCCAGTCCGCGAATCGTCTCGCGAGCAATCTTCCCCGCCGGGTCGAACAGCTCGAACGCGAACGCGTCCAGCACCGCCGCGTCCCAGTAGCCGCGACCCGAGCGCACCTCCTCCAGGTTGGAGCCGAGCGCGAAGTTGTGGTCCGTCAGCTTCTCCGCCATCGCGCGGCGGATGGACTCGCCGGCGTTGCGGTAGCGCGTGGCGCGCTCGGTGTCACCGACGCGCTCGGCCAGTGCCGCCGCGTCACACAGGCCGCGCGCCGCGGTGAGGCTCGTGTACGTCCACGCGCGCTGCCGCCCGTTCCAGTGCGTCTCCCAGATGGACGAGTCCGCGCGGATGAGCCCCGTCTGCGGGTCGATGAGCGCCACCAGCGCGTCGCCCACCTTCGTGGACACGGTGGGCCACGTCTGGTCGACGAGGGTGACGTCTCCGGTGGTGCGCTCGTAGTGGCGCAGCGCCCAGAGGAACAGCCCGAAGCCGTCGAACTCGATGTTCGGTCCCGCTTCGTTGAAGTCCGTCTCCTCCACGCCGAAGCCGTGGTAGCGCGTGAGCGTGATGATGTACGGCGGCATGGAGTACGGCTGCAGCTCGCGCCAGTTCTGGAACCGGCCGCTGTCCGCGTTGAGGTAGTAGGACAGCGCCTCGCGCGCGTCGGTGTTCATGCCCAGCGTGGCCATGGCGGCGGCCGCGTAGGCGCCGTCGCGAATCCACGCGTAGGTCCACTGTCCGGGCGGGAGGCTCGCGAGCACCGCGCCCTTGCCCGCGTGCTTCACCCAGCCGGGCAGCGTGGCCGGTGAGCCATTGGGGGCCTTGAAGCGCGTCGCGCGGGGCTCGCCGTCGCGGGAGAGGAACTCGCGCAGCCAGGCCTCGCTGGAGCGGACCTGGGCCATGTGCATCACGACGGCGGAGTGGCGCAGCAGGGTCTCCTCGTTGTCGGACAGGCCGGAGGGGACCTTCACGGTGTCGGTCTGGAAGGAGGCCCAGCGGGCGACCTCGGCGTCGACCAGGGCCTTGGCGTCGGAGGTGCCCACGTAGTCGGACAGCCACTGGCGCGCGGTGGCGGAGCCCTCGGGGTTGCCGAAGTGCACGAAGGCGACGCCGGCCCACTTCTCCGCGCCGGCGGCGATGTCACCCAGGTTGAACTGGTAGGCGGTGGCCCAGCCCTTGGCGGCCGAGGGCTGCGCGGTGAAGTCCTGCAGGTCCTGGCCACCGCCGCTCTGCACCACGTTGTAGCCGTTGGCGGTGCCCGTCGCGGTGGAGTTCCACGCGGACTTGCGAGCCACAGTGCCCAGGGGGCGGCCCACGACGACGCCGGCGAAGCCCTTCTCGACGAAGTCGTTGCCGCTCAGCTCGACGGTCTCGCCGTTCTCGTCGATGTCGGACATGACGCCGGGGCGACCGAAGCCCAGGTGGAAGTTCTGGAGGGAGAAGACGCTGACGCCGGTGGAGGGCGCGGTGCCGGTGTTGCGCACGCGCAGGGCCATGACGAAGGCGGCGTGGGGGACGGCTTGGGGGGCGAAGACGTAGGTGGTGACTTCGAGGGTGCCCACGCGCTGGACCATGCGAGCGAGGCCGGTGCCGCCGTTCTCACCGGTGGCCCAGGGGGCGTAGCCGCTCGCGTCCAGGTCGACGTCCTGGGCGCTCAGCCAGCGCTGGGAGCCGCCGGAGCGCAGGCCGAAGAACGCGTCGAAGAGGACATCGCGCGCGTGGACGACCTGGGGCTGGCCGCGGACGAAGACGTCGTTGCCCACGCCGTCGATGACGGGCTCCTCGGTGGCGAAGAGGTGCTCGCGGAAGTGGGAGACCTTCTTCTGCTCCAGGTCGAGCATCACGGCGCCGTGGCCGTTGGAGGAGGCGAGCCTGGTGAAGGTGCGCTGGACCGCGACCTCGGCGCGAGCCTCGATGGAGAGGCCACACAGCAGGGGAACGAGGAAGAGGGTCAAGGCCCGGGCGGAGGCACGACACAGGTGGGGGAGACGCTTCATGCCGCCGATTCTGGAGTGCTTCCCGCCCCAGGCCAACCGGGGACGTCGCTTCCCTGTGTCACGGGTGCCCGTGGACCCGTGACGGTGGTCCGCTCCGGCGACGAGTTGCCAGGCTGCTCAGACCTCGTCGAACCGTCCTCCCGAGATACCGTTCGCCTCCAGCGCGTCCTTGAGTTCCTCGTCGACGATCAGGGCGGCGGGCCATCCCCAGGGTCGGAACACGCGGGCATTCGCGACCTTCGTTGGGTCGATTCGCAGACCGATGACCGACCGGTACTCGCCCACCCGGTCCGCATGCAGCTTGTCGTCCGCGGTGTAGAGCTGCACCTCACGACAAGCTGCATCATCGATACAGCGAATGGTCCGAGCGACATTCAAAATGAAATAGGGGCTCGACTCTCCTTCGACCTCCACCGGGAACAACTGGACATCGTCGGGTGCCATCTCGCGGAAGATGGACGCCACACGCCCGCTCACGACAGGTGCCAACCCCGTTCCGGCAAACTCGATATCGAGCGGTATGCCTGGACGAGAGATGGGCACTCTCAGCTGCGCCTGTGGCGCGATGGGCCGCCCATCCGAGAACATCCAGACATCCTCCAACGCCTGACCTGTCACTGACGTCGGGTCGTCGAGGTACCACCGTCCCTTGACGTATTCGTCCATGCTCAGGTCGAAGTAGCGCTGTGCCATGTCCCTACTCTCAGGTTCCCTGCACCAGGAGCCTTCTCAGCTCGGACCCGTCCCTTATGAGGTCCTGTGCGATCCTGACAAGCTCCTCCACCAGCAGGGCCCGACAGCGCTCCGCGCCTCCGCATCGCCTCGTCGCCCGGTCAATCCGCCGGAAGACCTCCACCACCCAAGGTCCATGACAATCCAATGGATCTTGAAGGTCCATGTCCTCATGAACGTCCAGCCCATGGCCGGAACTGCGCCATCGGCGCTCGGATCATTCGACCGCGCATCCTCACTGCCACCAGTCCCTCCAACGCGTGGCCCACGGGCGAGGATGGGATGTCCAGCAATCCACATTGGAAGCAAGGCAGTGCGCGTAACGCGCCAGGCAGCGCCGACCAGCCGCCGCGCGACACCCAGGTATGAGCTACAGACCTGCTCCACGCGTTTCGTCCCCGGCCCATCGCCCTCCACGGACATTGAGCCGCGACTTCTGACGCACGGCGCCTTCTCGCATCGAGACACCGTAAGCCCCCGCGCCCCCTCGGGTTTCACGTACGCGTGACACAGGGCGCGCCGTGCATCGCGGCATCCGCGCGCAACGGCGTGTCGTCAGGAGACAACGGGTTGTCGCCCACGTTCGTCTCAAGACATGCGACTTCTTGCGTTCTGTGAAGTGCACGGCCCTCGGTCAACCAGGCCGAGACACGGGGGGGGACAAAGGCATGATTTCGCTCGACGGGTCCACGGTGAGGCTCTGGAAGACGCTGAGCTGCTTCCTCAGGGTCCTCATGACGCAGGTGCTCTACGTGGCACCGCTGTTCTGGTTCATGGAGCTGTCCCAGAACGTGGCCTGGCGATGGATGAACGGCGACTGGGGGTGGCACTACCCGGAGTCGCCGTACCACTGGTTCTCCTTCGGCAGCATGATTCTGTGGGCCGGGTGCGTGGGCCTCTTGTGGACCCTGCACTACTTCTGGTTCTACCCGCGCCGCATCAAGGTCTGGACGCGCGTGGGCATCGGCGCCGTGGCGTGCTTCATGGGCGAGTGGTTCGGCGGCTACATGGCCGCCAACGTGTTCAACCATCCCCTCCAGGTGTGGCCGGGCTCGCCGCTCATCTACGTGCACTACGCGGCCATGTTCTTCTGGGTGAGCAACGTCATCGTCTACCACCTGGTCACCGTGAACGTGGTCGACCTCACCCCCACCTACGACGCCCCGCCCGACACCGGCCCCCAGGTGGCCTGAGTCTCCGGACACCCGTCCCTCCAGGGCAGGGCTCTGTGCTGGAATGCACGCAACGCCTGTCACGCGTGAGTCCCTCGGGCTCACGTGAGGCAGCGCAGGCGCGGTTCCACACAACCTGGAGGAAGCCCCATGCTGAACAAGGTGTTCATGTCCGCGGTGGTGATGCTGGTGGGCCTGCTGGGCGTCGTCGCCACGAGCGGAGCAGAGGTGACGAGCCTCGAAGCCAGCGAGCAGGTCTGTGTCGCCGCGCGCACCGCACAGGAGCTGGTGCCTCCGGGCCCCACGGCCGCGTGTCCCTCGTACTGCGGACCAGCCCGGGTCGCCTGTGTCGCCGGCTGCGACGGCGACGCCGCGTGCCGCGCCGTGTGCCAGGACCAGTACATCACCTGCTGCGGCTTCTGAGCGTCGCCTGCTCCTCGCCGCGTGGCTTCTCGCGCGGCGAGCCTGCGACAGACACATCAGGCGAGCACTCGAATCGCCCACCCGAGGTGTCCAGACTCAATCACATATAGACGAACCGGCTACGGCCAATCCGGGTCGCACTGCCATCGTCCCAAGCAGATGCAGCTTCCAGGAACATCCACCGGATAACAGCACCTCCTCCTCGTCTCCTCGTCAGAGCAGTACGTCCGGTGCACGAACTTGCAGGGCGTATCATCAATGCATCCAGGTGGCCCGGAGGGGCACGGAGTGAAGACCCCGTCGCACGTCACGCCCTGGTAGTCCGTCGTCGTGCACGTCGAAGTCCCCGCCGGACAACTGACCGAGCCCGAGGAACAGAGCGCGGTACAGACCGCGAGTTCATGCGAGGACGACTCCAGCGCCTCGCCCTCGACGGCGACCCCGGTCGACGGACTTCCACACCCCATCACCAGACTCACAGCACAGGCCAAAACCCACGACTTCAAGCACTTCATGGCAGCCCTCCCGTTTCGTGGAGCTGTGCGAGCCAGGGATGTTCGAGCCACCCTCATCCTCAGCCAGGCGTGCCAGCCTGACAATCATGTCCCCCGGGACCCACCCTCTCACCACTCTTGCCTTTGCATCCGCACGCCCCCCCCACCGGGCAACGACTCACACACATCTTCGCACCGCACACCGGAACGCCCTGAGCGATGCTGCCCCGCGAGAACCCATCACCCCAGGGACGAGCACATGACCGTCAAGCGCTTGGACAACATTGGCATCGTCGTCGAGGACCTCCCGGCGGCCATCGCCTTCTTCACCGAGCTGGGCCTGGAGCTCGAGGGCGAGATGCCCGTCGCCGGTGACTGGGTCGACCGCTGCGTCGGACTCGAGAACGTCCAGGTCGACATCGCGATGATGCGGACCCCGAATGGCCAGACCCGCCTCGAGCTGACCAGGTTCCACCACCCCGCGGCAACCCACGGCGAGCCGAAGAACGCGCCCGCCAACATCATGGGCCTGCGTCGCATCATGTTCGCCGTCGATGACCTCCACGACACCGTCACCCGCCTGCGCAAACACGGCGCCGAGCTCGTCGGCGAGGTCGCCCGCTACCAGGACCTCTACCTGCTCTGCTACCTCCGAGGCCCCTCGGGCATCATCGTCGCCCTGGCCGAGGAGCTCCGCTGAAGCCCCTCATCAGCGAACGACGATTCCATCCAGGAACAGGTTCACCAGCCGCACGATGCTCGCCTTCGAGGACTCCGCGGAGGTCGCCAACGAAACCGCGGTGGTGACACACACCAGGTCGTCGAACGAGACACCCCGCCGGACGGCGCCGACCTGCTGCGCGCGCTCCAGCAACCGCTGCCCCTCCTCCGCGATGGCCTGCCCCCCCGGCGTGCCACATCGGAGCACCGTCCCCAACGACGCCGCGAGCCCGCGATAGACGTTCGTGTGCGCCGTGAACTCGTGGAGGAAGGAACGCAGCGCGCTGCTCGGGTCCGCCCCCTTGTCCCGCTCGCGGCTCGCCTTGACGACCGACAGGAGCCGGTCGTCGAACATCGCGGCCACCAGCGCCTCCCGCGTCGGGAAGCGGCGATACAACGTCCCGATTCCCACCTCCGCGCGCTTGGCGACATCGTCCAGCGACGCGTCCGCCCCCTGCTCCAGGAACACCTCCTCCGCAGCCGCGAGCAGGCGCTCACGGTTGCGCTGTGCATCGGCACGAAGCGGAGAAGAGTCCTCGGTGGCAGGTCGCTTGGTTCTCGTCACTTGCAAAGCGGAGGCTACCTCCGTATATCAAGCGGAGCAATCCTCCGCTTACAGCAAGGAGCAACCCGCGATGCTCAGGCGCTTCGAGAACAAGGTGGTGGCGATTACCGGGGGCAGTGAAGGGATTGGCCTCGCGACGGCCAAGGCCTTCGCCGCCGAAGGGGCCCGGGTGTACGTGACGGCACGTCGACAGGAGCGACTCGACGCCGCGGTGAGGGACATCGGCCATGGCGCCGTCGGCGTCCAGGGAGACGCGTCGAACCTGGCCGACCTGGACAGGCTCTACGAGCGCATCGCGCGCGACCACGGCCGCCTGGATGTCGTGTTCGCCAACGTCGGCATCTCCGACGACAGACCGCGCCCCCTGGGAGAGATTGGAGCGGAGGACTTCGACCGCATCATCGGCACCAACGTCCGCGGAATGCTCTTCACCGTGCAGAAGGCGCTGCCGCTCCTGGCGGCGAACGGGGCCATTGTCCTCAACGGCTCGGCCAGTGGAAGCAAGGGGTTCGCCGGCCAGGCGCTCTATAATGCCTCCAAGGCGGCGGTCCGCTCGTTCGCGCGAACCTGGACGAGCGAGCTGAAGGACCGGGGCATCCGCGTGAATGTCATCTCACCGGGAGCGACCGACACGCCGTCGATGCGGGACTGGCTCGACAAGCGCCCGGGGAGCGAGGAGATGGTGGCGCAGATGATTCCGCTCGGACGCCTGGGCCTGTCGGAGGAGGTCGCCCGGTCCGTGCTGTTCCTCGCCTCGAGCGAGAGCAGCTATATCGCGGGCGTCGAGCTGCACGTGGATGGCGGAGCGATGGCCGTCTGAGCGGCCCCCGCACGCGTCACCCCACCATCGCCGCGCGCCCCTCCAGCGGGAGCCGCAGCCGCGCCCGGCACCCGCGTCCCTCCGGACGGTTCTCCAGGCGCAGCGTGCCACCGTGCGCCTCGGCAATCTGCTGACTCAGCGCCAGGCCGATGCCGCTGCCCTGCGGCTTCGTCGTGAAGAACGGCACGAACAGGTTCCCCGTGTCCGCCAGCCCAGGGCCCTCGTCCTCCACCCAGACCTCCACCGCCCCCGGCGACAACACCGCCCACGACACCCAGACGTCGCCACCGCGCGGCTCCGCCAGCACCGCGTCCACCGCGTTGCGCACCAGGTTGATGAGCAACTGCTCCAGCTGGTCCGAGTCCCCACGCACCACCAGCGACGGCCCCGTCCGCACCGCCACGGCCCTGCGGTGCTCCAGCGCCGCCACGCGCCGCACCCACCCGTCCACCTCCACGCCTCGCAGCACCGGCGGCGGCAGCCTGGCCAGCCGCGCGTACGCGGACATGAACCGCGCCAGCGCCTCCGAGCGCCTCGCAACGATTCCCAGGCCGCTCTTCGCGTCGTCCTCCCAGTCCGGCGGCCGAGGCTCCATCACCAGCGTGTCCCGCAGCGCCTCCGCGATGGACTGGATGGGCGCCAGCGAGTTGTTGATTTCATGGCTCAACACGCGCACCAGCCGGCGCCACGCCTCGCGCTCCTGCTCGCGCAACGCCAGCCGCAAATCGGCAATCACCACCAGGTGATGCGGCAACCCGCCCTGACGGAACGCCCCGCGCCGCAGCTCGTACGGCCCGCCCTCCTCCGCGAAGGTGCGCGACAGCCTGCGCGGCGCCGGGCCCTCCAGCAGGTCCGCCAGCCCCACCGAGCCCGCGCCCTTCCCCATCAACTGCGAGCGCGACTGGCCCAACAGCTTCTCACCCGCCCGGTTCACCAACCGCAGCGTCCCCGCCACGTCGAAGGCCAGCACCGTGACGTCGATCTCCTCCATCACCTGCTCGAGCAGCGCCCCCGCCTCCAGCGCCCCCAGTCGCTGCTCGCGCAAGGTGTCGCCCAGCGCGTTCACCTCCAGCAGCACCTCGCCCAGCGC
>NZ_SRLW01000010.1:0-68448 GCF_006518215.1 Myxococcus sp. AB025B | reverse complement strand
CCCCTCGGGGCTCCACCGCCAGGCCACCAGTGCCGACACCGCCAGCAGGAGCCCCACCGAGACCAGCGGCTCCACCACCTGCCACATCAACCCTCGCAGCCCCGGGTTCAGGTGCGACACCCGCCACGCTGTCACCGCGACCTCGAGCATCGACACCATCAGGCCTACCGGGCCGATTCCCTCCAGCCCCCAGCGATGGATGGCCCAGGTGCCGAGACTCCACTTCGCCACGCCCACGCCCACCACCACCGCGAAGCGCTCCCAGGGCCGACCACCCGCGTTCTGCGCCGTGGCCAACAGCCCCGTGAGCGTGATGAGCAGACACTCCAGCGTGAACCACTGCACCAGCGGCACCGCGGCAATCCAGCGCTGACCGAAGAACAGCGGCACCAACACCGGCATCCCCAGCACCGCCACCGGCAACGTCAGCAGTAGCGCCGCGGACAGCCGCCGGAGCGACGTCTTGAGATACTCCGCGAACCCGCTCGGGTCGTCCTGCATCCGGCAGTACGCGGGGAAGGCCACGCGGTTGAGGACCACGCTCAGCATCATCGGCGTGGAGGCCAGCGACCAGGCCCAGTTCACCAACCCCACCACGTCCTTGCCCAGCACCTGCCCCACCACCAAGGGCACCCAGCCCGCGACCAGCGCCGCCACCAACGGCGGGAGCTGGAAGGCCAGCCCGAAGCCCACCAGCCGCCTCAGCACCTCCCAACGGAACGTCCCGCGCGGACGCCACGGGGACGCCCAGGCGATGCAGACGAGCCCCACGGCGCCTCGGATGAGCGAGCCCACCACCAACGCCCAGGCCCCCATCCCCGCCGCCGCCAGGGCCAGGGTGCCGGCCACCTGCGCCACGTTCTCCACCAGCTCCGCTCGCGCGATGGTCGGGAACGCGAGCTTCCGCTCCAACGCCATCAACGGAATCACGCGCAGCGAGGACAGGAACAACCCCAGCGCCATGGCCCACACCATGGGCACGGCTTCCGCGCCCAGCGCGTAGCCCTCGGTGAGCACGGGCGCCATCGCGCACACCGCGGCCACGATGACGGCGGTGAGGGCCTGGTGGCTCCAGAAGATGGTGAAGGTCTCGTCCTGGGTGGGCTCGTGCGACTGACGCACCAGCGCGGCGCTCAGGCCCAGGTCGCCCAGGAACACACCCAGCGAGCTGGCGTAGGCGACGATGCCGAACAGGCCGTAGTCCGAGGGGAACAGCAGCCGGGAGAGCGCCAGCGCGCTGATGACCCGCAGCCCTTGCGAGGCCACGGTGCGCAGCACGAGGACGACCATGCCCTTCAGGGCACGGGCCTTGACCTCGCCGGTGTCCACCTGGGGTGCCGCGGTCGCATTCATCGCAAAGGGGGGCTGTCTGCTTCCGGGCCGCGGAGTGAAGGCCGGCCCACGTGGACGGCACCCACCCGCGCTCGAGGCTCGAATGAGGGCTCGATGCTAGCGAGGCACATCCCCCCTCACAAGCGACACGCGCGTGTGCCGCGTGGGTCACCAGAGGACCAGGGCCCGCTCGGTCGCCCGGGTGCCGCACTCGTGGTTGCCACCCAGGAAGGCGCGAGGCTACGGTCCGCCCGCCATGTCACCGAGCCCATCCCTCTTCCAGTTCCTCAAGCGCGAGGTCCTCGTCGCCGAGCACGAGGTGTTCCACCGCACGCTGCGAGAGACGCTCGTGGGCACCTGCGACAGCGTGCTCGACATCGGCTGTGGCTCGGGCTCGCCCCTGAAGCACATCTCCCGCGAGTTCTCGCGCACCGTCGGCGTCGATGGCTACACCGCGAGCATCGAGCGCAGCCGCGCCGCCGGCATCCATCAGGAGTACCACCAGCTCGACCTGCTCCAGGTGGGGCAGCACTTCGCGCCCAAGAGCTTCGACGCGGTCATCGCGCTCGACGTCATCGAGCACTTCGACAAGCCCGAGGGCTATCGGCTGCTGGAGATGATGGAGTCGCTCGCACGCAAGCGCGTCGTCATCTTCACGCCCAACGGCTTCCTCCCGCAGGACGAGTGGGACAACAACGTGCACCAGGTGCACCGCTCGGGTTGGGAGGTCTATGACTTCGAGCTGCGCGGCTACCGTGTCACCGGCATGAGCGGCTTGAAGCCCCTGCGCGGAGACTTCGCGCTGCCGCGCATCCGGCCCGCGCGCCTGGGCAGCCGCCTGTCCATCCTCACCGAGCCGCTGGCGACGCGTGTTCCCCAGCTCGCCTTCCAGCTCTTCGCCGTCCGCGACATGGAGGCCTCCTGAGCCGTGGAGGCCCCCACGTGGCACCTGCTCACGGGTGAGTATCCGCCCCAACCCGGCGGCGTCAGTGATTACACGGCCCTCGTCGCCCGGGGGCTCGTGCTCCGAGGTCAGCGGGTCCACGTCTGGGCTCCCGGTGATGCGGACACGCTCGACGAGCAGGGCGTCACGGTCCACCGCATCCCCGGGATCTTCACTCCGCCGGGCCTGGTCCGGCTGACACGAGAGCTGGACCGGTGTCCCGGGCCTCGGCGGTTGCTGCTCCAGTACGTGCCGCATGCCTTCGGGATGAAGGCGATGAATGTGCCATTCTGCGCCTGGTTCTCCTCGCGGGTGCGGGACGAGCGCTGGGTGTTCTTCCACGAGATTGTCTACCCGTGGAGTCTGGCTTCACCCTTCCGCCATCAAGTGCTCGCGGGCGTCACGCGCGTGATGGCGCGGCTGGTGGCCCGGGATGCTCGGCGCATGTTCGTCTCCATTCCCACCTGGGCGGACCATCTGCCCTCCGCGCTTCGTGGACGCGCGGAATGGAGACCGGTTCCCAGCACGCTGCCCACCGAGGTGCCCGAGGAACTCGTGCGCGCTGTACGCGAGGAGCTGGGCGCGGGGCCCTGGTTGGGTCACTTCGGGACCTATGGGGCCGCGATTCGAGGGCCGCTCGAAACGGTGCTCGTGTCACTGCTGCGCACGAACGAGCGGCGGCGGTTCCTGCTGTTGGGCCGCGGCAGTCATCGCGTCGCGCGGGAGCTGGGTGAGCAGCATCCCGGTCTTGCCGCGCGAATCGTCGCACGCGAGGACCTCGCGCCCCTACCGCTCGCGGCCCACCTGTCCGCGATGGACGTGTTGATCCAGCCCTACCCGGATGGGGTCAGCACCCGACGCACGTCCGCCATGGCGGGACTTGCGCTGGGCCGCGCGCTCGTCACGCAGACAGGACTCCTGACGGAGCCGCTCTGGCGTGAGTCGGGCGCCGTCGCGCTCGCGGGGGATACGAGTCCCGGTGCGATGATTGATGTCGCCGAACGGCTCCTCGCTCGGCCGGAGGAACACGTGGCGCTCGGTGAGCGCGCGGCTCGGCTGTATCGGGAGCGCTTCGCGCTGGAGCACACCGTGGAGACGCTCCTCTCGGATATCGGGAGTCGCTCGTGACGACGTCACTCGAGCTCGCGGTGCTGATGGACCCTCGGGAGGAGGGATGGCACAGCATGGACCTGGTGGGCGAGGCGCTCCTGGAGGAGTTCGCTGCGCACCCTTCCGAAGTCTCCGCGCATGCGCTTCGTCCACCCATCCCCTCCGTGGCGCGACGGATGCCGGGAGTGGGCGCGCGGAACGCCGCGTTCAATGTGGACCGGCTGCTGACCCGCTTCGGGCTCTATCCGGCGCGGGCGCTGCTCTCGCGCCCCTGGTTCGACGCCTTCCATGTCGTGGACCACAGCTATGCCCAGCTCGTCCACTCGCTCCCGGCTTCGCGCACGGGCGTCTACTGTCACGACCTGGATGCGTTTCGCTCCGTCGTGGAGCCACACCGTGAGCAGCGGCCCGCGTGGTTCCGACTCCTGGCACGGGCACAGCTCCGTGGTCTCGAGAGCGCCGCCATCGTCTTCCACAACTCCCAGGCCGTTCGTGATGAGCTTCTCGCCCACGGACTCGTCGACCCCGCGCGCCTGGTCTGGGCGCCACTCGGAACCTCGCCGGAGTACAGGCCCGAGCCCGTCGCTGGAGACCAGAGCGAACAGGTGCTCGCGTCCCTCGGTGGACGGCCGTATCTGTTGCACGTCGGGAGCGCGATTCCACGCAAGCGACTGGACGTCCTCTTCGAGGTGTTCGCCGCGCTGCGCGCACGGCACCCGGACCTGCGGCTCGTCCAGCAAGGTGGCGCGCTGAATGCGGCGCAGCGAGAGCAGGTCGCGCGACTGGGAATGGGTGATGCGCTGGTGCAGCCGCCCTTCCAGGCTCGCGCCACGCTCGCGGGCATGTACCGACGTGCGAAGGCCGTGCTCATCACGAGCGAGGCCGAGGGCTTCGGCCTTCCCCTCATCGAGGCCCTCGCCTGCGGCGTCCCCGTGGTGGCGAGTGACCTGCCCGTGCTGCGCGAAGTGGGCGCGGATACCTGCCTCTACTGCCCTGTCGGCAACCTCGCCGCGTGGACGGAGACGGTCGACGCGCTGCTCTCCGGAAGACTGTCGCCGCCGGCTCTGCACGCTCGCCTCTCCCGCGCGGCGCGCTTCACGTGGAAGGCTCACGGGCGAACCATCCTCGACGCGTATCAGCGCCTCCCGCGTTGAGCAGGCACGCACCGCTCAGTAGCGAAGCCATGAGGAACCGTCTCATTGACACAGGCTCGACATGTCTCCGCGCCGCCGTCACGGAGGCGCTCCATTCCACGAAGCACCGACGACACGAGGAGGCGTCCGACTCAACGCGTATCAGCCCCCCACGATGCATCGCTGGCACGATGAGCGGGCTCGACAGGCTCCTCCACGCGGAATCAGCACCCACTCCACGGAGCCAGGGCCTGGCTCACAGCGTGACGTGGTGCTCGATGAACGCGCCCGCGTGAATCTCCAGCGAGCCACTGTACGTCGTCGCGGCATCCCGGCCCCGCACCTCCAGCCGATGGATGCCCTCGGGCAGCTCGAGCACGTAGCGCTCCCCGTGACTCTTCCCGTTCACGAGCACCTCCCTCAAGGGAGGCCCGCTCACCCTGAGCACCACTGTGCCCGTCCCTGGCGCCTCGCTCACCAGCGCCTGAGTCGACTGACGGCGCGTGGAGGCCGCTCGCGCCTGTGACAGGAACGCCCAGCCGCCGATCACCAGCACCAGCGCCAGCGCTCCACCCATCCACCACTTGCGCGAACGCCGAGGACGCACCGTGCGGTGGTCCAACGCCGTCTGCTCCAGCAACATCGTGGGCGCCTCCACGTTCGTGCGCTGGTCCGAATCCGCGACCGGAGCGCGACGCTCAGGCATCCTCGCCCGCCGCACCTTCGCCTTGGGAGGCGCCTGCAACGGCGCCATGGAGAGCCGCGTGGCCCCTTCCGAGAAGCTCGCGAGGATGCCCTTCAACTCCCGACGCACCGCCTCCGCCGACGCGGGCCGCGCCAAGGGCTCCTTCTCCAACAGCCGCGCCACCAGCGCCGCCAACGAGGCATTCACCTCCCGATAACGCGACACGGGCGGCGGCGGCGTGCGGACATGCTGCAACACGATGCCCATCGCCGACTCCCCCTCGAAGGGAAGCCGCTTCGTGAGCATCTCGAAGGCCATCACCCCCACCGCGTACAGGTCCGTCTGCGGGCTCACCTGCTGACCACAGGCCTGCTCCGGCGCGATGTACTCCGGCGTCCCCACCAGCGCGTTGGCGTGCGTCTGCGGCGTGCTCCCGTACGGCGCCTCGCTGCGCTTGGCGATGCCGAAGTCGAGCACCTTCACCGACTCCGAGCCATCTCCCTCACGCACCAGGAACACGTTGCCGGGCTTGAGGTCCCGGTGGATGACGCCCACGCCGTGCGCCGCGCCCAGCGCGCTCAACAGCGCGTCGAGGATGCGGATGACCTCCACCTCCAGCATCGGCGCGCGCTGGAGCAGCACCTCATCCAACGGAGCACCGTCCAGGTACTCCATCACCAGGTACTGGCCCACGTCGGGGATGGTGCCGAAGCCGAAGATGTCGATGATGCCGCGATGACGGATGGCCGCCGCCGAGCGCGCCTCCGTGGCCAAATCTCTCGCGCGACCACCCTCGACGTAGTCCGGGCGGATCACCTTGACGGCCACCTTGCGACCGATGACGGCGTGCTCGCCCTCGTAGACGATGCCCATGCCGCCGTGGCCGATGCGGCGCTTGATGAGGTAGTCGCCCACCTTCGTGCCCACGAGCACGTCGCGCGTGACGGAGTCCTCCCACGTCATGTCGCCCGCGGGAGCCTTCGCCACCAGTGGCCGCACGACCTCCGTGCGCGTCTGCCGGCCGCGCTTGAACGTGGCCTCGTCCGTGTCGTCACGCGACTCGGAGCGGTACGCCCCCGCGCCAGCGGCGACACCCGCACGAAAGACCTCGCGCGGGCACACCGTCACTCCCGGCCTGTGGTTCGCACCACAGCGAGGACATTTACGCGCAGGACTCATCGTCGCTCGCATCATGGCCCGGCAAGCAGGCCGGAAGCCATCTCACCCTCGGGTCTCCCAACGACTCGGAAAACACTTTTCTGGATTCACTTCTCTGGCTTGATTTCACTTCCAAGACATCGCTGCATCCCCTTGAGTCCTTGACGGACTGCGACCCAGGGGTGCAGTCACGCTCGACATCATGAACCCTCATTGACGCCCTCGAAGGGCTCTGCTTCGGTCCATCACGCGTGCGCGTCCTCTTCCTCAATCCTGTAGGTATTGTCGGCGGCGCCGAGCGCGCGTTGCTCGATTTGATGTCCTGCCTGCGCGAACTGGACGCGGGGCTGTCGCTCCACCTGTTCTCGGGGACGGAAGGGCCACTGCTGGAGCAGGCTCGTCGGCTGGGCGTGGACGCGCGCTGCCTGCCCCTCCCCGCGCGCCTATCGAGCCTGGGGGACAGCGCGCTGCGTGGACGGGGCCTGGGAGAGACGCTGCGCTTCGCGAGCAAGCTGCTCCCGGTGCCCGCCCTGCTCGCGAGCCATGGACACGTGCTGCGAAGCGAAGTCGCCCGCCTGCGCCCGGACCTCATCCACTCCAACGGAATCAAGTCCCACCTGCTGAGTTCCGTCACCGCGGGTCTGCCGCTCCGGCGTGTCTGGCACGTGCATGATTTCCTCGGCGAGCGCCCCCTGGTGCGACGTGCGATGAGCGTGCTCGCACCGCTGGCCTCGGCGGCCATCGCCAACTCGCGCGCCGTGGGAGAGGACACCCGGGAGGTGCTCCCCAAGGTCCCCGTGCAGGTCGTCTACAACGGCGTGGACGTGAACCGCTTCGCTCCGGACACGGGCGACACCGCCGACCTGGACACGCTGGCGGGCCTGCCTCCCGCCCCGGCGGGGACGTCGCGAGTGGGCCTGGTCGCCACCTATGCGCGCTGGAAGGGACAAGACCTCTTCCTGGAGGCCGCCGAGGCGCTGACGCGCGTGGAGCCGTCGCTGCCCGTGCACTTCTACGTGGTCGGCTCGCCGCTGTACCAGACGGCGGGCTCGCAGTTCTCCGAGGACGAGCTGCGTCGCCTCATCGAGCAGCGCAACCTCACCGGACGCGTCGGGCTGGTGCCCTTCCAGCCCGACTCCGCGCCCGTCTACCGCGCGCTGGACGTCTTCGTGCACGCCAGCACGCGGCGCGAGCCCTTCGGTCTCACCATCGCGGAGGCCCTGGCCTGTGCCCGCCCCTCCGTCGTCTCACGCGCGAGCGGCGCGGCCGAGGCGCTCACCGATGGCGTGGATGCGCTCACGCTGGCGCCGAACGATGCCCATGCCCTGGCGGAGGCGCTGCGTCGGATGCTGACGGATGCGTCCCTGCGTGCCCGGTTGGGCGCCGCGGCCCGGAGTACCGCCGTGGAGCGCTTCTCCCGCCAGCGCTACGCCCGCGAGATTCTCGCCGTGTACCGCGCGCTGCTGGGCGGACAGCCCGTCTCTCGCGCGGGTTGACCACCCCGAGGGGCTCTGGTTTCGTCCGCCGCTCACTGGAGCTTCCGTGCAGCGGCCTCGCAGACTCGTCACCGTCTCGCACTCGTACGTCGTCACCCTCAACCGGCGCCTCGCCAACGAGATGGCCCGCGTCGGAGGCGGCGCGTGGGACGTCACCGCCGTCGCGCCTCGCTTCTTCCATGGTGACCTGCGCCCCATCCACCTCCAGCCGGACACCGACGAGCCCGCGAAGGTGGAGGGCGTGCGAGCCTTCCTCAGTCGCTCGCCGCATGCATTCGTCTACGGTCCCGAGCTGCGCGAGCACCTGCGGCGCGGCGTGGACCTGGTCCATGTCTGGGAGGAGCCCTTCGTCCTCGCGGGGCTCGAGGTCGCCCTGCTCACCCCGCGCCGCGTGCCCCTCGTCTTCAGCACCTTCCAGAACCTCTCCAAGCGCTACCCGCCGCCCTTCGCGCAGACGGAGCGCTTCGTCGTCGGGCGCAGCACCGGGTGGGTCGCGGGTGGCCAGACGGTGAAGGACAACCTGCTCGGCCGACCGGGCTATGACGCGCGCCGCTCCTGCATCATCCCCATGGGCGTGGATACGGAGCTGTTCCGACCGGACCGCGCCTCGGGAGAGGCCGTGCGACGCGAGCTCGGGTGGAGCGCGGACGGTCCTCCCGTCATCGGCTACCTGGGGCGCTTCGTCCCCGAGAAGGGCGTGTCGCTGCTGATGCGCGTGCTGGAGCAGCTCCGCACACCGTGGCGCGCGCTGTTCGCTGGAGGAGGCCCCCTGGAGGCGGAGCTGCGCGCCTGGACCGCGCGTCACGAGGACCGCGTGCGCGTCCTCACCGGCGTGCCCCACGAGGGCGTGCCGCGCGTGCTCAACGCCATGGACGTGCTCTGCGGTCCGAGCCAGACGATGCCTCGGTGGAAGGAGCAGTTCGGCCGCATGCTCGCGGAGGCCTTCGCGTGCGGCGTGCCCGTGCTCGCGAGCACCTCCGGCGAAATCCCCCACACCGTGGGCGACGCGGGACGACTGCTGCCGGAGGCGGATGACACCGCGTGGGCGCGCGCTCTGTCGGACGTGCTGGAGAGCCCCGAGCTCCGACGCGAGCTGTCCTCACGCGGCCGCGACTGGGCCGTGCAGCGCTTCTCGTGGCCCGTCGTCGCTCGCGCGCACCTGGACTTCTTCGAGGCGCTGCTCGAACGGCGCTGAAGCGCTCAGCCCTCGCGCTCCATCACCTGGACGATGCCGGCGGCCATGTCATCCCACGTCCACGCGCGAAGCCGCTCCGAGAAGGCCGCCACGTGGGGCGCCCACGCCGCCTCGTGCGCGCGCCATGACTCCAGCGCGCGCACCAGCCCGTCCACGTCATCAGGGTCATCCAGGAGCAGGCCGTCGAGCTCCGCCGGATAGCGCTCGGCCACGCCCGCCGAGCGGCTCACCAGCGCGGGCAGTCCCGAGCACAGCGCCTCGTGGACGCCCAACCCGTAGGCCTCGTACCGCGTCGGGGACACCAGCAGGTCCGCCGCGGACAGCAGCGCGGGCACATCCCGTCGGAAGCCGAGGAACTCGATGCGCCGCTCCAGCCCTCGCGTGCGCGCCTCCTGCTCCCAGGCCTCGCGCTGCGCGCCCACGCCCACCACCTTCAGGTCCACGCCCCAGTCACCGTGCGCGTGCAGCCGCACCCACGCGTGGAACAGGGAGTCGAAGCCCTTGCGACGGTCTCCCAGCGCGCCCACGAAGAGCGCCACGCGCCGCTCCTCCGGCCAGCCCAGCTCCGCGCGCGCCGCGCGTCGGGCCTCGGGCGACACCGGATGGAAGCGCTCCGAGTCGTTGCCGTAGTAGACGACGTGCACCCGCGCCTCGGGAACCCCCGTGGCCGCCACCAGGTCCGCGCGCGTCCGCTTCGAGTTGGCCAGGATGACGTTCGAGCGCCACAGCGCCTTGCGCTCCTCGCTCACGAAGCGCGCGTGCCCCACCCGGCCCTTCACCTGGCGCAGCACGCCGCCGACGTGCTCCGAGGCATAGGCCCCGTGCACGTAATGCACCCAGTTGGCGCCGGGCACGACGCAGTTGCCGCCGTTGGCCAGCACCCGGCCGCCCTCGGCGCGCGTGCGCAGCGCCCACGCCTTGCCCGTCGCGGCCAGCAGCGGCTCGCCGAGCAGATAGGAGTTCGCGGGCTTGGGCACCTTCACGAAGCGCACGTTGGGGAAGCCGAGCAGCTCGTCCGCCACGCGGTGGGCCACCAGCCGCACGGGACCGCCCTGCTTCGCCAGCCAGTGCGCGAGCGCCAGGTTGGCGCGGTCCATTCCACCCGTGGCGACGAAATCACCGGCGATGAGCGTGTAGGGTCTTCGCATGCGTCCAGGCGCCGAAGAGCGCCGCGTTGAGCAACCAGAACTCCATGCCCACCTGGCTCATGAAGAACGGATAGCTGAAGGTCAGGGCCAGCGCGCCCAGGTTGTAGGCGAAGATGACGCTTCCCCACAGCCAGAACTCATCGCCGGCGTCCTCGCGCCGTCGGGCCATCTGGAGCACCCACGCCATCGTCGCCAGGAGCGCCAGGGGGTAGAGCACCACCACCACGATGCCGCCGTCGTAGACCCACGCCGTCCACTGGATTTCGGCCCACAGGGGCGGCTGCGCCGGGTCGGAGTTGTCCCCGAAGTAAGCGTTGGCCATGCCGTAGCGCCCCAGGCCCGCGCCCAGCGGATACTCCGGGAGGAAGTACTCGAAGGTGCCCTCGAGGAAGCGGCCCCGGTTGCTGTGATAGACCTCCTCCGGCTTCGCCTCGAACAAGCTGTCCCAGCGCTTCTGCACCGCGTCGCCACCCACGGCCACGGCCCAGCCGAAGGCGAACACGCTCGCCATTCCCACTACCGCCATCAGCTTCGCCAGCCGCGCCACGCGGCCGGTGAGCACGAGCATGCCCGCCATCGCCGCCAGACAGACGCCCAGCGTCAGCGCAATCGCGCGCACCTGGCACAGGTAGAGACAGAGCAGCCCCACCAGGATGCCCACGACGCTCAGCGCGCGCGACAGGCCCTTGCGCGAGGACAAGAGGAAGCCGCTGCCGAGCAGCACCGCGTAGAAGCCTCCCGTCGCCGCGCCGCCCGGCATGTCCGTCAGGCCCATGGGGCGGAAGACGCGCGCGCCGCTGGCGGTCTCGAACTCCAGGCTGCGCAGATAGGAGTCGCCCTGCGCCTGCACCGCGGCCGACATCGCCGGCTGGAAGCGGCCCGGGAAGTAGACCTGGAGCACCCCCACCGAGGCGCTGGCCGTGTTGAAGAGGAACAACAGCGTGAGGGTGAGCCGGAAGACGCGCGAGTCGATGGACAGCCGCGTCACCCAGAACAGCGGCGCGATGATGGACAACTGGATGCCCAGTTGCACCACGCCGGCCATCGGGCTGACGGTGCCCGGGTGGAAGAAGTTGAGCGTGGTGATGGCCAGCGAGCCCACCACGAAGGGCACCGCTGGATGCCTCACTCCTCGTCCGGGGACGAGCACCAGCAGCGCCAGGCTCAACCCGAACGCCAGGATGCGCACCAGCACCCGCAGCGGCGCGATGGCCTCCACCAGCAGCGCGAGCTGACACGCGACGAGCACGCCGATGAACAGCGGCACCAGCCGGCTCGAGGACAAGAAGCCCGTGCGAGGCGCCGCGGGCGGGGCCTCCTTCGTTGGCGCCTGTGCTTGCCGTGGCGTCGCCACCTCCAGGGGCGCGCCCGGCGCGCGGCGCACGTACCTGCGCCCGAGCACGCCAGGCCCCTGGAGCTGAGGCCGGGAGGACGGACGAGGCGCGCTCACGCCTCGACTCCCGACACGGCCACGCGCAGGTCCTCGTCCAGGCCGCGCAGGAAGACCTCCGGCGCGCAGAGCGCAGCCGCGCGAGCGGGCCCACCCGCGCCCAGCTTGCGCCGCGCCTCCGCGTCCACCACCAGTCGAAGGAGCGCGGAGGACAACGCGCCAGCCTCGGGCGCGACGAGCCGGCCGCACGTCTCGTCCACGATTTCCAGCGGCCCGCCCTGCGCCGTCGTCACCACGGGCAACCCCGCCTGGAGCGCCTCCACGAAGGCCAGACCGAAGGGCTCCGGCGACGTGTTGGGCTGACAGTGCACATCCGCCGCGCGCATCAACCGGGGCACGTCCGAGCGCTGCCCGAGGAAGCGCACCCGTCCCTCCAAGCCGAGCGCTCGCGTCTGCGCGACCAATCCCTCCAGGTAGCGCGACTCCTCCTCGCGCTGAGCGCCCCCCGCCACCCACAGTCGCCAGCCCCGCGCCTCGCGCATGCGGCCCAGGGCCTCGAGCAGCAGCCGGTGTCCCTTCCACGCCTCCATCCGGCAGGCCTGGAGGATGACCACGTCATCGTCACTGGCGCCGAGTTCGGCTCGCAGCGCCGCGCGCTCCGAGGGCTCCGGAACCCGCGCTGGTGCCTGCACCAGGGGATGGCGCACCCGATGCGGAGCCCGGGGATACACGCTGCCAAGTGAACGGGCGGAGTACGCGCTGTTGGCGAGCACCAGGTCCGGCGAGGTGACACCGGCCCAGCGCTCCACCCAGTGCGCACCCGTCAAGGCATCGTGCTGGTAGAAGACCAACGGCACACCGGCCGCGCGCGCCACGGGACCGAACACCGCCTGCGGCCACGCCGCGTGGCAGACGACCACCGCGTACCCGCCGGTCTTCAGCAACGCGCCCAGCGCCCGCCGTGCGCGCCACACCGTCCAGGGCCGCGCCACCCGCACGCTCCCCAAGAGGTGGACCGCGGCGCCCGCCTCGCGCAGCTCCGTCGACAGCCGCCCCTCGAAGCACAGCGCGTACTCATGCGCCGTGCCCTCCGCGTGGCGCGAGGACGCCCGCGCGAGCGCGACGAGGAAGGACTCGATGCCTCCGTAGAGGTTGCCGCTGTAGACGTGCAGCGCGCGCATGCGGGCGTCTCAGGCCCTCCCCGTACCCGTGAGTGCGGGGACCTCGCTCGGGGCCTCCGTCATCTCCGGCACGGGACGACCGAGCGCCTCCGCGTAGAGCTTCAGGCTGCGCGTCGCCATCACGTCGTGCCGCAGCTCCGCCACCGCGCGCTCCCTGGCCCCACGTCCCAGCCGCTCCGCCAGCCCCGGCTCCTCCACGAGCCGCCGTGCCGCGCGCGCCAGCGCGTCCGCGTCACCCACCGGCACCGTCAGGCCCGTCTCCTCGTGACGGCTCACCCACGCGACCCCCGAGTGCGGAATCGCCGTGTTCAGCACGGGCAGGCCGCTGGCCATCGCCTCCGCTTGCGACAGGCCATAGGCCTCGCTGCGCGCGTTGCTCGGGAACCAGAGCGCGGTGGCGGCGCGATAGGCCCCCATGAGCGAGGCCGGCGGCAGATAGCCCGCCCACGTCACGCGGGACTCCACGCCGAGCGCCTTCGCGCGAGCACGGCCCTCCGCCTCCAGCGGCCCCACGCCCACCACCACCAGCCGCCCCGGCGCCTTCGCCAGGGCCTCCAGCGCGGTGAACAGTCCCTTGTAGTAGACGAGCCGCCCCACCATCAGCCACAGCGGCGTCCCCGCGAAGTCCTGACGCCAGCGCGCCTCGGCGGCGAGCACCTCCGCGGACGGCCGCAGGTACGGCTCCACGTCGATGCCGAGCGGCAACGCCCGCACCTTGCTCCGGAACAGCTTCAGCAGCGTGGAGCCCTCGATGTACGCCTCGCTGTCCGAGAAGATTCGCAGCGCGCGCGTGTAGAGCAGGAGCTCCAGCGGCCGGAACAGCGCGCCCGCGACCTTCTGCCGGATGACGTCGCTGTGATGCGTGACGAACACGGCCGGCAGCCGGGGCATCATGTCCAGCGCCAGCAGCATCGTCGGGTTCGGCGCGTGCAGGTGCACCACATCCACGCCCTGGGCGAGCATCCGCCGCAGCGTCCCGGGCAGCTCCGGCAGCACATCCATGCGCGCCACCGACGCGCGCCGCCCCAGCCTCACCACCCGCACCAGCCCGTCCCACTCCTCGAGCGTGGGGCTCTTCCCGTGGAACTCGTGGCTGGTGTTCCCCGAGTCGCGCGAGTGGTTGGCGCACAGCACCTCCACCCGCGCGCCCTGCGCCGCCTGCGCGCGCGCCAGCGTCTGGACATGGCTCTCGATGCCGCCGGACGCCGGCGGATAGAACTTGCCCAGGTGCAGCACCCGGAGGCCCGCTCCCGTCAGCGTGCCGCTCACGACTGCGCCACCCGGTCCTTGGGGTCCTCGGCGTACTGGCCGTAGCCCTGGTAGGCGATGTACGTGCCGCCATAGCCCGGGGCCTTGAGGTCCACGTCGTTGAGGACGGCGCCATACATCCGCGCCTGCACGTCCGCCAGCGAGCGCAGCGCGCGCTGCGCCGAGTCCCGGTTCGTCTTGCCCGCCTTGAGCACCAGCACCACGCCGTCACACTGCGTGGCCAGCACCGCCGCGTCCGCCACCGCGTTGAGCGGCGGGCTGTCCAACAGGACGCGGTCAAACTTCCCCGCCACCAGCTTGAGCAGGTCCGCGAACGCGCGCGTGTGCAGCAACTCCGCCGGGTTCGGCGGCAAGGGGCCACACGGAAGCACGAAGAGCCCGGGGACCTCGGTGCTCTTCACCGCGGCCTCCAGCGTCCCCTCGCCCACCACCAGCGAGGAGATGCCCAGCTCGTTGGGCACGCCGAAGGCCCGGTGCAGCCGGGGCCTGCGCATGTCCGTGTCCAGCAGCAGCACCCGGTTTCCGCTCTGGGCCATCGCCACGCCCAGGCTGATGGTCGTGGTGGACTTGCCCTCCTGCGGCCCGCTGGACGTGACGACCAGCGTCTTGAAGGGCGTGTCCGGCGACATGAAGAGCAGGTTGGTGCGGATGGCCCGACAGCACTCGGCCACCGAGGACTTGGGCTCGCGGTGCACGAAGAGGTCGCGGTCCTTGGGCGGACGGTTGCCCTCGATGCGTGGCATCACGCCCAGGAAGGCCAGCCCCAGCCGCCCCTCCACGTCCTCCTGCGAGGCCACCGTGTTCGCCAGGAGGTCCAAGAGCAGCGCCACGCCCAGCCCCGTCAAGAGGCCGAGCACCACGCCCACCATCAGGTTGCGCTTCACGTGGGGCTTGACCGGCACGAACTGCGGACGCGCCGGGTCCAGCACGCGCACGTTGCTGGTGCGAAGCAGGCCCGACAGCTCGATGTCCTTGAGCCGCTTGAGCACCAGCTCGTACAGGCGCTGGTTGTTGTCCGACTCGCGCTTGAGGCGGTCGTACTCGATGGACTTCTTGTTCACCTGGAAGGCCTCGGCCTTGGCCTCGTCGAGCAGCTTCACCAGGTTCTTGCGCTGCGCCTCCGCCTCCGACAGCTCCGTCTCCGCCAGGCGCACCACGTTGCGCAGGCTCTTGAGGAAGTCGGCTTGAATCACCGCGAGCTTGCCCTGGCACTCCAGGAGCTTGGGGTGCTCGGGCAGGTAGCGCTCGGCCAGCTCCGCGCACGCGACGCGCGCGTCGGTGTAGCTCTTGCGCAAATCCTGGATGGGCCCGTCCTTCGCGCCCGGCAGCGCCTCCGCCCACGTCTCGTCGTCGGGGGACGCCTTGCGCAGCTTCTGGATGGCCTCCACGCGCGCCTGCAGCGCGGCGATGCGCGTGCTCACCTGGGTGAGGTTCAGGTTGTAGCTGTTGATGCGGTCGCTGACGATGCTCATCCGCGACTCGAGCGACGTGGACAGCATGTCCGCGTCCTTCTTGAAGTCGTAGACGGCCAGCTCGCTCGCCTTGGACGTGTTCTCCAAATCCTCCAGCCGGCTCTCCAGCCAGCTGCGCGCGTCGTCCGTCATGCGCAGCTTGAGCGCCAGGTTCTCCGCCATGTACGCGTTGGCGACCTCGTTGGCGAGCAGCGCCGCGCGCGCCGCGTCCAGGTCATCCACCGCGATGTTCATCACCCGCGAGTCCTTGGCGGGCAACACCCGGATGCGCGACTGGAGCAGCCCCACCGCGTCCGCGCCCTGCATCGCCTGCACGCGGGCCTTCTCATCCGAGATGTGCGCGACGCCCAGGTAGCTGGCGTCCGTGGACAGGCCCAGCTTGTCCACCACGCGGCTGGCCACCGCGCGCGAGGTGATGATCTCGCTCTGGGTGGCGTAGTACTCCTTGTTGAACCAGTAGTTGCTGCGCTCCTCGCCCATCACCTCCTTGACCTCGCCGTCGAGGAAGCGCGGCGCCGTCACGTCGATGATGAGGGAGGTGCTGGCGGAGAAGACCTTGGGCTGGCGCAGCGTGTAGACGGCCGACAGCGCCGCCACCACCACCGCCACGCCGAGCACGACCCACTTGCGCCGCCACAGCGCCCGCGCGCGGAGCATCAACCCCGCGGACGTCGGGCCGCCGGTGCCACCGGCCGGGTCGAACACCGTTCCATCCACGTCTCGTCTCTCCTGGAGCCCTGGGGCGCCGCGCGGTGCGGCGGCGCCCGGCACCCGCCGGCCCCGACCTTCACCCACACCCATGGAAATCACCGTCGAGCGTGCCGTGTCCGCCCGGGGTTGTCCATCGTTCCGCCGCCGCCTGGAAGCCCCCCATCCCACCCTTCTTCGAGGCGGGGCCGCGCGCATCCTGGGCGCCTGTGCTAGTGAGCCCGACGTGAGCTTCCAGCATTCGGTCATCATCCCCTTCGCCCCCTCCACCGCGGATGCCGCCGCCCACTTCGCCCGCGAGCTGTCGGGCCGCGCCGAGGTCGTCCTGGCCGGCGCCGGACGGCCCGACGTGGCGTCGAGCCCCGGCCTGCGGGTGCTGGACGTGCAGGGAGGCAAGGGCGCGGCCATCCGGGCGGCGCTCGCGCATGTGACGAGCCCCGTGACGGTGCTCCAGGACCCGGACGCCGCCTACGCCGCGGACGCCTACGAGGCCCTGATGGGCCCCCTGCGCGACGACACCGCGGACGCCGTGTTCGGCCACCGCGCCGCGACGGGCCTGTCGCCCGAGCTGTGGGCCGAGCGCGCGATGGGGCAGGTCACCCGCTTCGTCACGGACGTGGCGGTGACGGACCCGCTCAGCGGCGTGCGCGCGTTCCGCACGGAGGCGCTGCGCTCCGTCACGCTCACCAGCGACGACGACGCGGTGGACGCGGAGCTGGTGGTGAAGCTGGCCGCGCAGCTGTACCGGCTCACCGAGGTCTCCCTGCCTCCGCTGCAGGCGGTGCCGCGCCGTCCGCGCGCCGCACGCCTGTCCCAGCTGCGCACCCTGATGCGCTACGCCACCGTGCGCGACGACGCGGACAACCAGCACGAGGGCTACACCACGCTGGAGCGCATGGACGGGGCCACGCACTACAACCAGTGGCTGGGCCGCCGCTTCCGCGAGCACCTGGGCCGCCGCGTGCTGGAGATCGGCGCGGGCATCGGCACGATTACGCGCGAGCTGGAGTCCGGCGCGGAGCTGCTCATCGCGCTGGAGGTGGACCGCTTCTACGTGGACCGGCTCAAGAACCTCTTCCGCGGCCGTCCGCACGTGCGCCCGTACCTGTCGGACGTGGCGCTGGCGGATTGGGAGTCGCTGAAGAAGGAGCAGCTGGACACCATCGTGCTGTCCAACGTGCTCGAGCACATCCCGGATGACGGCTCGGCGGTGCGCCGCTTCCGGCAGATTCTCGCGCCCGGCGGCCGCGTGCTCATCCTGGTGCCGGCGCTGGAGCAGCTCTTCGGCAGCATCGACGAGGCGGTGGGGCACTACCGTCGCTACACGCCCGCCACGCTGCGCGCGGTGCTGGAAGAGAACGGGTTCGAGGTGGAGAAGCTGGAGTGGATGAACCTGGTGGGCATGCCCGGCTGGTTCGTCAACAGCCGCCTGTTCCGCCGCCGCTCGGTGCCCAAGCTCCAGCTCAAGCTCTACGACACGCTGGCCCCGCTGTTCGCCCGCGCCGAGGCCCACGTGAAGCTGCCGGTGGGCATGAGCCTCTTCGCCGTGGCCCGCGTCACCGGTGGCGAGGCGTGAGCGGGCCGTGCCGTCCGCGCCCGGAGGACCCGACGCCGTGAGCCCGGCCGACCCCGGCACCGCGGGAGCGCAGCGCGACGAGACGGTCTCTGGCGCGACGGCGACGAGCCCCGGCGCCGAGGTGTCAGCGACCGCGGCGCCCCTCGCCCCCATCGCGGCCTCGCGGGGTGCTCCGCGCTGGGTCTGGGCCAGCCTCGCGGCGCTGTACCTCCTGCTGTTCCCCTACCACCCGAAGCTGCGCTCACCCAACGAGCTGTGCCGGCTGTGGCAGACCATCTCGCTGGTGGACCACGGCACACTCGTCATCAACGAGGTGCTGCGCGAGCGCGGCTACGTGGGTGACCTGTCCGTGAAGGACGGGAAGTACTACCCCAGCAAGGCCCCGCTGCTGTCGTTCGCCGCCACGCCCCTCTACGCGGCGCTGCGCGCGGTGGCCCGCCCGGGGCCCGTGCCGGAAGTCCCGCTGGTCTTCTTCTCGCGCCTGTTCCTCACGGTGCTGCCCACGCTGTGGATGCTGTGGCTGGTGCGACGGTATCTGCGCGTGCACCTGTCACCGCGCGTCTCGGACGCGCTCACGGTGACGTATGGCCTGGGCTCGCTGGCGTTCAGCTATTCGTTGCTGTTCATGAGCCACCAGACGGTGGCGGTGCTCCTCTTCGCGGGCTTCTATGCGCTGTGGCGCTGCGCTCGCGGCGACTGGCGGGAGCGGGGCTACGTGCTCGCGGGGGTGTGCGCGGGCGCCACCGTGGCGGCGGAGTACACCGGCGCGCTCGGCGTGCTGGGGCTGGTGCTGTACGGCGTGCTCACCTTCCTGCTCCAGGAGGCCCCCGCGCACGAGCGCTGGAAGGGCCTGGGGCGCGCCGCGGGGCTCGCCACGCTGGGCGCGCTGCCCTTCGTGGTGGCGCTGATGCTGTACCACCAGGCCGCCTTCGGCCACCCGCTGACGAGCGGCTACAAGCACCTCAACGACGCGGGCTATCAGCCGTGGCACCTGGGGGGCTTTTTGGGCATCCGCACGCCGGACCCGCGCGCCTTCACCCTTTCGCTCGTCTCGCCGCTGCGGGGGTTGTTCACCCTGGCGCCCTTCCTGCTCCTGGCCATCCCTGGCGTCACCCGGCTGACGTTCCGACGCGGCGCGAGCGCCGAGGCCCGCGCCACCGCGTGGATGACGGCCGCGCTCGTCGCCGGCTACCTCTACTTCACGTCGTCGTTCTCCTATGACTCGTGGGGATGGACGACGGGCCCTCGCCACCTGACCGGGCTGGTGCCCTTCCTGCTGCTGCCCGCGGGGCTCTGGCTGGAGCGATTGCGCGCGGCGCCCCGCCCGGTGGGCCTGGGGCTCGCCGCGATGCTGTGTGGAGCGGCCATCCTCACCACGGGGCTGGCCACCTTCGTCAATTACATCCCAGACGATGTCTCCAACGTGCTGGGAGGGCTGACGCTCCCACTGTTGTCCGACGGCTACTTCCCGCCCTCGGTGCTCTCCTTCCTGGGGCTCCCCCAGCCCGCGGCTGGCGGGGTGTTGCTCGCCGTGCTCGTCGCCGTGACGTGCTGGGTCTTCCTGTCCCTGGCCACGCCGCCAGGACGCCGCGCGCCCGGCGTGGGGGCCTGCGGCGCCGGGGTGGCCACGCTGCTCGTGCTGGCCACCCTGCACCACGCCTCCACAGAGCACGACACCGCGGACCAGAACGCCACGCGCTTCCTGGAGTCAGTGTGGCTCGCACCTCCCCAAAGTCGCGTGTCCTTCTGGCCCCTCCCGGGTCGCTGAGACTTCATACATTTTCGGATTCATCGCGAATCCGATGAATCACAAACACATTCCAAGACACGCCTGACACCTGTGACACCTCGCAAGTTTTGCGAGGCTCGCAAAAGCTTGTCAGTGTCGGACTTCACCCAGGGTGCGACTCAAGGCCCTGGAAGCATTGAAGTCCGGAAGCCCGCAGCAGCGGGCCTGGGGATTGCTCATTCAGCTCGCCGCTCTCGTTCCTCCGTTCATCGGCAAGGAGCCGCTGGTGTCGCGTCCCTCATGCACCCGTCGTCCGTCTGGAATCCGCTCACATGCCCCGCGGGGCATGGCGCTGTTGATGGCCATCGGCATCATCGCGTTCATCGCCGCGGCCGTCGTCGTGTCCCTGCGCAAGGTGGCCGCGGAGAGCGCGCTGCAGGCGCAGGAGCGCAGGAAGCGCGAGGCCCACTTCGCCGCGGAGGCGGGGCTGGCGGAGGCGCGCGAGCTCTCGCGGATGCTGCTGGGAGGACAGCGCTCCTTCACGGAGGTCATGAAGAGCCTGGGCAATCAGTACAACGGACAGGGTACCGCGGGTTACGTCCAGGGTGAGCCGGGCCTGCCCAGCGGGATGCCCAATGGGAACGTGTTCCCCTGGTACGAGGCCATCCCCTGGACGCCCTACACCCTCGCGGCGGCGTCCTCCGGGACGGCCGTCGACTCGGACATCACCACGGCCTTCCAGGAGATGAACGGCGCGGACGGCCGACGCATCCTCGACTTCCCCTCCCAGGAGCGGGTGCTCTACCGGGTCTTCCTCGTCGACGACAACGACGGGGACGACCGACGTGACCAGGACGACAACAGCCGCGTCTGGCTGGTCTCCGTGGGTGAGGTCCGGGGCCGCGACGGCACCCAACCCCAGCGCGTCATCATCCGTGCCCTCATCACCAGTGGAGCGGCCGCCGGCGGCTCCTGCAGTCCCGAAGACACCAACGGCGCCGCCAACAACGGCGAGTGCTGACCCCTGTCTGCTCTTTCCCGCACCCCACCCCAGGACTTCCCATGTCGTCCCCACGACTCCCCTTCCTCGCCGCGCTGGCGCTCCTCGCCGCGTTCCCGGCGCTCGCCCAGGACGGCGGCACCACCGTCTCCTACAACCCCTGCATCGACGAGACCGGCAAGGACAAACAGCCGGAGTTCACCCTGGATGCCGGCACCACGCCCTCGGCCATCATCCTGACGCCCGACAAGAAGCTGCGGCTCAATACCAACCGCAGCATCCTGGACCCCGAGCGCATCATCCTGCCGTTCGACCAGGAGCTCGAGGCGCTCCTCGTGCACGACAAGGCTGGCAACGGCGCGTCCAACACGCTGGGCTGGTTCTATTACGACGACCTCGTCACCGCGCAGTACATCGACGAGAAGAACAAGGATGACCCCAACGACGACGTCCTGCTCGACAGGAACAACAACGGGGTGCCGGACTTCCACGAGGACCTCTACAACCTCAACCCCGACAAATACATCGGCGAGGGGCCGCGGTGCGGCGCGCAGGCGAAGACGTTCCTGCACACGCGCGTCGACGGCACCACGGTGCGGCTGCGTGAGCCGGACCTGCTGACCGGCCCCTGCAGCGCGGCCAGCACCTACAGGGCCAACCAGGGCCCCCGCCGCTGGCCCGACGACAGCGACAACGGCTACGGCGCACGCCCCATGGACACCAGCGTGGTGGGCGCACGCGTCCTGGACCACCGCGCGGGCGTGCTGAACAGCGACGGCTCCATGCACAGCAACCCCACCAACCTCGACAGCTACTTCAGCGACCGGGGGGCCTTCCCGCATATCCCCAACCTGCTCGAGCCGCCCTCCGTGGAGAACGGCGGCCAGGGCATCGGGCACCTCGTCTTCCTGTCCACCGACGACGACGGCAACCACTGCCCCATCAACGGGCTCAACGGCAACTCCGACACTTCCGAGTGCTTCCAGCCCCGCTGGGCCTGGCGCGAGGTCAACGGGGTGAGGTCCCAGGTGGGGCCCATCTGGGACAGCAACCTCGGCGACGAACAGGACGGCCTGCCCGACTACAAGGCGAGCGCCTTCGATGACCGGGGCGTGCTCATCCCCGGGCGAAATCCCCTGGAGGCCCCCAGCGAGGAGGACCGCCGCAAGAAGATGGGGCGCATCCAGGGCGGCAGGGAGATCGTCTTCTTCCTCGTCACCTACGTGGAGCAGATCTACGGCGACGCGACGGACACCTGCTTCATCACCAAGACGGTGACCCGGAATGGGGTCCAGCGGCTGCAGTGTGACCTGTGGGGGCACGGCGACATCAACGTCGTCTTCACCAAGACGCTGCTCAACCTCGACCTGCATCAATCCACGGGCAACGTCGTCACCCAGAAGGAGCTCCGCGCGGGCTGGCTCAACAGTGTCGCCTATGACCGCCTGGGGACGCCCACCTACGGCCAGGTCCGGTTCAACGCGCCCCAGACGCAGACGGTGAACTCCTACTTCCAGCGCGCCGCGCACACGCTGGTGGGCGCGCCCGTGGACAACCCGCGCGTCTGGATTCTCGGCTGGGAGGACCAGAACTCGGGCGGTGACCGCACGTACAACGACACCGTCGTCCTCATCAACAAACAGAACAACGGCATCTTCAAGTCGGACGTCGTCTCCAGCATCCCGCTCGACGTGGCCCAGGACTACACCATCACCTCGGTCGAGATGACCATCGAGGACCAGCCCTACTACCGGCTCAACAACCAGACCAGCGATTGCCTGCCGCCCGCGCCCAACCCGGTGCCCGAGGGCTACGTGCAGCCCAAGCCTCAAATCACCTACCAGGTGTCGCTGGACTGCAAGGTGTGCGTGGACCGGTGCGAGACGACCAACCCGGACTTCCAGCTCAACCCCGCCGCCCACTGGCTGACGATGCCCTTCCCGGACGCCACCTCCAATCCGGGCACGCGGGTGAACATCACCCGGACGGTGAACGACTTCCTGGAGCAGGGCTACACCGGCTCGCAGCTGTGCTGGCGCGCCATCTTCGAGAGCCCCGGCGAGTCCTGCCAGCCCACCATCGCCAACGTGAACATCTCCTACAAGGCGCAGAAGGCGGGCCAGTACGGCCGCGCCGCCAGCCTGGGCGTGGCCAACACCGTCATCCTCGGCGTGTCGGAAACACCAGGCCGCACCTGGTACACGCCCGAGCCCTGGTACGAGCAGTCCTCCGGCAACCCGCTCTACCCCTCCAAGCGCGTCTACGACCAGCGCCTGGACGTGGCCGAGCGGGGCCACGTCTACCTGCGACGGCTGTATGAGCCGGACCGGCCCAACCGCGCCAACACGGAGGCGGACGACTGGAACCAGTGGGATGGAGGCCAGCGGCTCAACCTCCTGATGCGGACGGCCTCGCCCAATGACCGCCAGCTCTTCACCAGCTCGCCCACCGCGACCACCGCCTCGCGCACCACGGTGGCGGCGCTGGCGGGGCAGGACGACAACACCAGCCCCCTGTTCCCCTCCGTCCCCAACACCAACGACGAGGCCCGGAACTTCTGCGCCACCACCCTGGCCCGTCGATATGACCTGAACCAGGATGGCCTGTGCGACAAGCAGGACCGCAACGTCCTGCGCAACTGGCTGTACGGGTGGGAGGACAACAGCTACTCCACCGTGCCCGGAGGCCAGCCCGTCACCCGGCGCACCTGGCCCATGGGCGGCATCAACCTGTCCACGGCGGCCATCGTCGGCCCCGCCAGCGAGCCCACCTGGGTGAAGCGCGCGACGCTCGGCGAGCAGGAGGCATTCCGCGGCAACACCTTCATGGGCGCCAACGTGATGAAGACCCGCGGCGCGGCGGCCTTCATCGGCAGCACCACGGGCTTCATGCATGCCCTGTCGCTCGGCGAGCTGCGCTCGGGGGATGACTCCTGCACGGCGTTCCGGGACTTCCGCGGGTACTTCGCCCACGCCTCCGGCTGCTCCGCCAGCCGCGAGTACGGCACGGGCAGCGAGCTGTACTCGTACGTGCCCGGCAAGCTCCTGCGCTTCTTCGCGGACAACTACGTGCGCAACCCCGACAAGACGAAGCGCGCCACCGTGGACGCGTCTCCGGCGGTGACGGTGGTGGACCTGCGCTCGGGCACCGAGTACCTGCCGGACACGGGCCACAAGCCCGCCGAGGGGACGCCGTGGCGCTTGAGCACCCAGCCCGGTGAGCGCACGGGCGCGAAGACCGTCCTCGTCAGCCCCACCGGCCCCCAGCAGAGCGTCTTCTTCGCGCTGGACGTCACCCGCCCCACGGAGACGGCGGCCGGCTACCCCGGCGTCCTCTGGGAATTGGACGTGCAAAGAGACCGCTTCAACACCTCGGGAGACCCGTGCACGGGCACCAGCAGCACCTGCAAGCTGCTGGAGGATCACTTCCCCCAGCGCCCCGACACCAGTGGCTCGCGGCACAACCCGCTGCTGGTGCGCATGGACTTCGGCGCGCGCGGCGGCAAGAAGTGGGTGGCGGCGTTCGCGTCCGACTACTCCCCCCGCAACTCGGCGGGCCGCGCCGCGCTGTACCTCATCGACGTGAAGACGGGGCTGCCCATCCAGGTGGCCCAGGCGGGGCAGACCGCGCTCAAGCGGAAGCTGGCGGGCGTGGTGGTGCTGGGTGACGAGGGCGAGGGCGTCGGCGGCGCCCCCGTGGCCATGGACGTGGACGACGACAGCAACTACGACGTCATCTACGTCCCCACGACGAGGGCGCGCGTGTTCCGCATCAACCTGCGCGACATCGACGTGAGCCGCCCGCTGGGCTCGGCCATCCCCGCGTGTGTCATCGCCGACGCGCGCAACGACAAGGACCCCGCCACCAACCGGGTGGTCGACGACGCCGCGAGGCAGGGCCTGTATTCGCAGATCGCCGTGAGACAGGAGCGCACGGGCTCGAGCACCTCCGTGCGCATCTACCTGGGCACCGGCAACAACCCGGACCTCGACGGCGAGGACGTGGACCGGGACCCGCGTCCCCGCTACCACGTGATGGCCTTCGTCGACCCCAAGCCGCTAACGGCCGGGTGCACGCAGAGGAGCGTCGCCTGGGTGCAGAAGCTCGGGCCCCGGCAGGTGGTGTGGGGCGGAATCTCGGTGGACGAGGACGGCGTCGTGCACACGGCCACCGCCGTGGGCACCTCCGCCAGCCAGTGCAGCCTCGACGCCGACGAGAGCGGCCTGCGCTACGCCTTCAACGGCGCCACCGGAGACCCGCAACCGGGCAGCGGCACCAGCCTGGAGGGACACAGCCTCACCCAGCCGCTCATCTTCGACAAGAAGGTCATCATCCAGAAGAACGGCGGCTTCGACATCGTGAACAACGGCTCGGGCGTCTTCAACAACGAGACGGGCACCGGCCAGGGCAGCACCGCGCGCACGCTCATCTGGGACGTGAAGACCACGGGCAACATCCAGGGGGTGGTCCCGTGAAGCCGCTTCGTCACTCGCGTCGCGGCGCCACGCTGCTGGAGGCCATGGCCACCATGGTGGTGGTGGTGTTCGGCATCCTCGGCATCGCGCTCGCGGTGCTCGCCTCCGCGAAGCAGAACCGCCGCAACCTCATCCAGGCCCAGGCGGGCCTCATCGCGGAGCAGGAGATGGAGCGCATCACCGCGATGCGGTGCGCCACCCCCGCGCCCGGCCGTCCCTGCGAGAACATCGAGGCGCTGGACCGAGACCGGCACGAGGTGTGGTGGAGCGCCAATGGCACGCCGCGCTACCTGGCCCCCGGCGCGGGGGAGCCCGTCCGGATGAAGTACGACGTCGCGGTGGACGTGGACCCGCCCATGGAAGGCGAGGAGGCGGGGACACCGTCGCTGGCCCGGGACGTCCTGCCCGGCCTGAGGCTGGCCAACGTCGTCAACGTGCGCGTCACCGTGAGCTGGACGGACCAGGACAAGGTCCTGCGCGCGGTGGCCCTGCAGACCCGGATGACGCCATGACCCGCACGCCCGCCCCCCGAGGCTTCAGCCTCATCGAGCTGATGATGGCCACCACCATCGCGCTGGTGGTCATCGCCGGCGCCATCTCCGCGGGCACCTGGCTCCAGCGGCGCAGCTTCCTGGAGGAGCGCACCATGGAGACGCAGAACGCCGCGCGCGCGGCGCGGGACTTGTTCACCCCCGTGCTCCAGCGCGCGGGAGAGGGCTTCGGCAGCTCACCGCTCTACCTGGGGGGCGCCCCCGGGGAGCTGCGCTATGCCATCCACGTCACCAGCCAGGCGGGGGCCTCCGCGGGCTACGTGCCGCCCGGCGGCGCCTACACGGACCTCCGCTCGGACGTGCTGGAGATCTTCGAGGCGGACAGCGCGAGAGCGCTGCGGATGCGCGCGTGCCCCACCACCTACGACGCGCGCTTCACGGGCACCTCGCCGCTGTGCCTGAGAACGCTCGCGCCACCGGGCACCGACGCGGGCCTGCCCACCGGCAGCGTGCTCGTCGCCGCGGACCCGTCCGTCCGGGGCGCGTGCGTGGGCGTGGCCCAGGCCGCGCGCAACGTCCCCGTCGCGGGCGAAACCGACTCCAGGAACATCGCCTGGACCGTGGGTGCGCCGGGGGCCTCGGCGTTCAACGCCACCAGCTTCTGCACGAACCCGACGGCCTCCGCGCTGTGGGAGGTCCAGGGACAGGACGAGGACCCGCTGCTCATGCCGGTGGCCTCGCGCATCTACCGCGTCAACTGGCGCCAGGGGCGGCCCGCCCTGGAGCTGGACCCGGACGGCTCGCTGGGCCCCGAGGAGTTCCGGGTGCTGTCGGAGGAGATTGAGCAGCTGCGTGTCCGCCTGGGGGTCGCCACGCTGGAGAACCCGAGCGACCCGCTGCGCTACTTCCCGGACCCGGACACCTCGCGTCCGCCCATCGACCAGTGCACCAACGCCCAGTGCTGGGGCCTCATCCCCGGCGACGCGGGCACCATGGGCGCGCAGGACTACGGCCCCGGCAGTGCCCGCGACGAGCTGATGCGACGCGTGCGCGTGGTGGAGCTGCTCATCACCGCGCGCTCCGCGCGGCCGGACCGGGAGGCCGCGCGCGGCGTTTCCGACGCGGGGACGCTCCCCGACGACGACGAGGGCAACCCCGACGACGGCTACAAGCGACGCCACTTCCTCATCCGCGTGACGCCGCGCAACTTCGGCTACGCCGGGGGCTGACACCACCATGCAAGTCACACGACGACGACACGGCATGACGTTGATCGAGCTGATGGTCGCGCTCGGTATCCTCGGCTTGCTCACGGCCCTGGCCACCACGGGCTACCAGGCGCTCACGCGCAACCAGCGCGCCGGCGCCGCCTCGCGCTCCATCCTCCTGGCCGCGCAGGAGGCCCGGCAGCAGGCCCGGAGCACCCGGCAGGCGGTGCGGCTCATGCGCACCACCACGGTGGAGAACGGCGTCAGCCAGCCCGCCCTGCGCTGGGAGAAGCCCGACTGCGCGCCCGGGGACACCTGGGGCTCCCAGTGCCCCCGGACCGAGTGCCTCACCGCCGCGTGCGGCACGTCCGGCTGCACCTGCGCGCAGGTGGGGGACGCGTTCGCGGTGTCCCCCGAGCTGGACGTCTCCAGCCTGCACGGCCTGTGCTGGCTCGGAGAGACCGCGCGCCCCGTCGCCGCGCGGGGCGCCACCATGTGCGACCCGGAGGGGACGGCGCCGGTGACGGGCTCGCTGCGCATCCTCCGCAAGCGCGGGCCTCAGGACCCGGCCGTGCCGGACCGCGTGCTCCAGGTGGACGCACTCACCGGGAACCCGACCTTGATGGACTGCGAGCTTCAGCCCACCGCCGCCGGGTGCACTCCCTGAAGCCAGCGTTCCATGTCACAGTCAGGGCCTCCCAAGGAGGCAGTGACGATGATGAAGCGGTTCGCCCTGATGATGAGCCTGTGTCTGGCCCCCGCCGCCCACGCGGCCGACGACGTCGTCGAGGTGTGGAAGGCCAAGTGCAAGTCCTGTCACGGCGACACCGGCAAGGCGGACACGAAGATGGGCAAGAAGGAGTCCATCACCGACATGAGCCAGCCTGCCTGGCAGGCGGCCCAGTCCGACGCGGACATCCGCGTGGCCATCGCCGACGGCTCGCCGCGCAACACGAAGATGAAGGCCTTCAAGGACAAGCTCACCGCCGCGCAGATCGACGCGCTGGTGGGATACATCCGCACCATGAAGGCCAGGTAGGACGGGCCTCGGGGCTGAATAACCGTTTCGGGCTCGCGTCTTGCCGGGAAGAGAAACGGAGCCCCTCATGAAGACCCTCTCGACCCTCCTCGTTTTCTGCCTGGCTCTCGCGGGCGTCTTCACCTCCGTGCAGGCCCACGCGCTGAGCACCCCGCGCATCGAGCCGGGACTCTCCCGACCCGAGCCTCTGTCCCTGCGCCCCGATGACGGCAAGGACAAGGGCGACGGGAAGGACAAGGACAAGGACAAGGGCGAAGAGGACGAGGAGGACTACCGCTACCGCGGCCTCCGCGGAGCGGCGGCGCTGGAGCTGGTGGACCCGGGCGCGCTCAACGACATGCTGCGCCTGCGCGCCGCGGCCCGCTACGCCCGGTACTGAGTGCCCCCTCAGGCCCAGCGCGTCTGGGCCTCGGCCCCTCAGGCCCAGCGCGTCTGGGCCTCGTCCTGCGACTGGGCCACCCGGGGCAGCGTCACCGCGAAGCACGTGCCCGCCTCCTGCGAGGACGCGACGTCCACCCACCCACCGTGGGCGGTGACGATTTGCGACACGATGTAGAGCCCCAGCCCCAGCCCGTGGCGATGCGGCCTGGGCATGCCCGGCTCGGGCGTGCCGCGGTGGAAGGGCGCGAACAGGCGCGGGCGCAGCGACTCCGGAATCGGCGGCCCCACGTTGTGCACCTCCACCCGCTGGAAGAGCGGCTCGCTCGCCGCCAGCCGCACGCGCACGGACGTGCCCGCGGGGCTGTGCTGCAGGGCGTTGCCCACCAGGTTGGAGAGCACCTGCCCCAGCCGCTCCTCGTCCCAGACGCCGCGCGAGTCCCCCACCACCTCCAGGTCCACGCGCTGGTCCGGATGGGCCGGCTCCAGCTCGGAGATGATGCGCCGGCACACCGACTCCATGCACACCTCGCGCGGACGCAAGGGGATGCCACCCGCCATGCGCGCGCGGGTGAAGTCGAGCAGTTGTTTCACCAGTCGCGCCATGCGCTCGGCGCTCCCGTCGATGCGCGTCGCCACCCGCCGCACGTCCGGCGTCAGCGTCGGCTGGGCGAGCAGCGCCGCCGCGGACAGGCGCACCGCCGCCAGCGGGTTGCCCAAATCGTGCCCCAGCACGCCGATGAAGCGCTCCTGGAAGCGCGCCTCCTCGTCCCGCTCCAGCTCCTGGCGGCGCCGCGCGGTGACGTCCCGGCTGATGCCGAACAGGCCGTAGACGGTGCCGTCGCCCCGGCGCAGCACGCCCTTGGTCGTCTGCCAGATGCGGTCGCTGCCCGGGCCGCCCTCGGAGTCCTCGTACGTGGCGGTGACGCCCGACTCCATCACCGCGCGGTCGTGCGCCAGCGTGGGCCCGGCGATGTCCTGGCCCAGGAGCTCCAGGTCCGTGCGCCCCAGGATGTCCTGCGGCGCCCGGTTGAAGGCGCGCGCCGTGGCCGGGTTGATGAGCACGTAGCGCGCGTCCACGTCCTTCACGTAGATGGCGTCGGTGGCGCTCTCGATGACCGCGTGCAGCAGGTCATGGTCGCGTCTCAGCGTCTCCTCGGCGGCCATCCGCTCCGTCAAATCCTCCAGGAAGACGACGACGCCGTCCTCCCACGGGGACACGCGGGCGAGCAGCCACACCGGCCCCACGGAGGACTGACGCGAGACGCGGATGATTTCGGGCTCGCGTCGCACGGCCACCCGGACACACGCGGCGAACAGGCCACATTCGCCCACCCACGCGGCCTCCTCGAGCAGGCGCTGGCGCACCAGGGAGCGCTCCTCGCGCCCCAACCAGCGCTCCGCGTGCACGTTCGCGGAGACGCATTCGAAGTCCAGGATGCCCTGCTCAGCGGAACGGACGCTGCGCAGCACCACCACGGCTTCGGAGGGGGGCGCGCCCGCCCCGCTCATCACCCTGTTCCAACGGCCGGATTGCATGGCTGGCGTGTGGCACCCCCCAGCGATGCCTTGAGGAAGAGTAGGCCCTGCCCCAGGCATGCGGCCAACCCAGCCCCGGTACGGCTGATTCGTGGCGGACACAGCACTCCGGGCCGCGTCGGCTCCGACACACGACAGGCGACGCGCTCTGTCGTTGACCTGTCAGGGGCGCGCCCCTAATTACCCCGGGGCCCTCAGGGGTCCACTCATGGACAGTCCTTACACACAGAGGTTGGATGGCGAGGCGGCGCGGGACGGTGGCGTGCCTCTCGTGGCGGCGGACACCTTCTCCCGGCTGCTCGGGGAGCTGCGCGCAGGCCAGCGCACACGCACCCAGGGCCTGAAGGGCGCGGCCCGGGGCCACGTGCTCGCCCGGCTGCATCGCGAGGCGAAGGCGCCGCTGGTGTGCGTGGCGGCGGACGAGGAGGCGGCCGACAGCCTGGCCTCCGACCTGGCCTTCTTCCTGGGCGGGACGGGCACGCTGCGAGAGCCGGGGGTGCTGCGGCTGCCCGCGGACGAGGTGCTCCCCTACGACGAGCTGTCCCCGGACGCGGCCGTGGTCACCGAGCGCATCGGCGCGCTGTACCACCTGGCCCGGGGCACGCGCTTCCCGGTGCTGGTGCTGTCGCTGCGCGCGCTGTACCGCCGCATGCTGCGCCCGGACGTCATGGCCCGGCTCACGGACCGGGTCACGGTGGGCCAGGAGTACGACCGCGACGCGCTGGCGCGGAAGCTCTCGCGCATGGGCTACCAGAACAGCCCCATGGTGGAGGACGTGGGGACGTTCTCCGTGCGCGGAGGGCTGCTCGACGTCTTCAGCCCGCTCTACGACAAGCCGGTGCGCCTGGAGTTCTTCGGTGACACCATCGACTCCATCCGCGCCTTCGACCCGGAGTCGCAGCGCACGGTGGACGCGCTGAAGGAAGTGGACCTGGTGCCCGCGCGGGAGCTCCTGCTCACCGAGGACACCCGTCCCCGCGCGGAGGCCGCCGCGCGCGCCGTCGCCGACCGCATCAACCTGCCCACCATCCAGCTGCGCGAGCGGCTGGACGCGCTGCGCGAGGGCCTGCCCGGCTTCGGGCTGGAGGGGCTGCTCCCCGGGCTGTTCGAGGGCGGGCTGGCCACGGTGTTCGACTTCCTGCGCGCGTGGAGCCCCGAGGGGCCCGTCTTCTACCTGGACGACCCGCTGGAGCTGTCGCGCGCGGCGGACGCGCTGTGGGAGGAGCTGGAGCGCACCTTCGCCCAGGCCGAGGAGCGCAAGGACCTGGTGTGCCCGCCAGCCGAGCACTTCCTGTCGCGCGACGCGGTGGAACAGCAGCTGTCCGCCTATCGCGTCGTCGAGGGCGGTGGGCTGTCGCTGACGCAGTCGGAGAAGCCGCCGGTGTTGTTCCAGTTCGGCGGCACGCAGGACCTGCGGGAGGCCATCCTCGCGCACCATGGCGAGGAGGGCGCGCTGCAACCCCTGGTCGAGCGGCTGCAGCGCTGGCGCGACTCGCGCGTGGCGTGCGCGGTGGCGTGCGGCACGCTGAGCCAGGCGGACCGGCTCAAGCGGCTCTTGCTCGACCGCAACGTCATGGTGAAGGTGCACACCGAGCCCATGAAGGACGCGTCGGCGCTGTACGAGCCGTCCGTCTGGGCGCACCTCTTCACCGGCGAGGTGAGCCAGGGCTTCGTGGACGGCGGGGGCGGGCTGGCGCTCCTGTCAGACGAGGAGATCTTCGGCGTCCGCGCGCGTCGGCGCGTCAAGCGCGGCAAGAAGCTGGACGCGTTCGCCGCGGGCTTCAAGGACCTGAAGGAAGGCGACCTCATCGTCCACACCGACTTCGGCATCGGCCGCTACTCGGGCCTTACGAAGATGCAGGTGAACGGCGTGCCCGGGGACTTCCTCGTCCTGGAGTACGCGGGCCGGGACAAAATCTATCTGCCGGTGGGCCGCATGCGGCTCATCCAGAAGTTCACCGGCGGCAACCCGGAGACGGTCCAGCTCGACAAGCTGGGCACGACGAGCTGGGAGAAGACGAAGAAGCGCGTCAAGGAGCAGCTGCTCAAGATGGCGGCGGAGCTCCTGCAAATCGCCGCCTCGCGCCGCGCGCACCCGGGACACGCCTTCAGCGCGCCGGACCGCTACTTCGCCCAGTTCGAGGCGGACTTCGAGTTCGAGGAGACGCCGGACCAGGCCAAGGCGATTGAGGACGTGCTCTCCGACATGCAGAAGCCGGAGCCCATGGACCGGCTGGTCTGCGGCGACGTGGGCTACGGCAAGACGGAGGTCGCCATGCGCGCGGCCTTCAAGGCGACGCTGGACCGCAAGCAGGTGGCGGTGCTGGTGCCCACCACCGTGCTGGCGCAGCAGCACTTCCTCTCCTTCAAGAAGCGCTTCAAGGACTACCCCGTCACGGTGGAGGTCATCTCCGGCCTGAAGAAGCCGCCGGAGGTGCGCGAAATCCTCAAGCGCGCCAAGGAGGGCAAGGTCGACATCCTCATCGGCACGCACAAGCTGTTGGGCGGCGAGGTGGCCTTCAAGGATTTGGGGCTGATGATCGTCGACGAGGAGCAGCGCTTCGGCGTGAAGCAGAAGGAGTCGCTGAAGAAGTGGCGCTCCCAGATCGACGTGCTGACGCTGACGGCGACGCCCATCCCCCGCACGCTGCACATGAGCATGTCGGGCGTGCGCGACATGAGCATCATCGCCACGCCGCCGCAGGACCGGCGCGCCATCCGCACCTTCGTGATGAAGTACGACCCGATGGTGGTGAAGGAGGCGATTGAACGCGAGATTGCCCGCGGCGGGCAGGTGTTCTTCGTGCACAACCGCGTCGAGTCGCTGCCCTCCATGGAGCAGCAGCTGCGCGAGCTGGTGCCGCAGCTGTCCATCGGCGTGGCGCACGGACAGATGGGCGAGGGGCAGCTCGAGAAGGTCATGCTGGAGTTCACCGAGCGCAAGCACCAGGTGCTGCTGTGCACGGCCATCATCGAGAGCGGCATCGACATCTCCAGCGCCAACACGATGATTGTCAATCGGGCGGACCAGTTCGGCCTGGCGCAGCTCTACCAGCTGCGAGGCCGCGTGGGCCGCTCCAAGGAGCGCGCGTACGCGTACCTGCTGGTGCCCACGCGCCGGGCGGTGACGCGCGACGCGCAGCGCCGGCTGGAGGTGCTCCAGAACTTCACCGAGCTGGGCGCGGGCTTCTCCATCGCCAGTCATGATTTGGAGATTCGCGGCGCGGGCAACCTGCTGGGCGAGAAGCAGTCCGGCGCCATCGCCGAGATTGGCTTCGACATGTACGCGCAGCTCCTGGAGGAGGCCGTCGCGGAGCTGCAGGGCCAGCCGCCCAAGGTGCAGATTGAACCGGACGTCACGCTGCCCATGCCCGCGCTCATCCCGGACGACTACGTGGCGGACGTGCACCAGCGGCTCGTCTTCTACAAGCGCTTCAGCCAGGCCAGCCACCCGGACGAGGTGACGGACCTGCGCGCGGAGCTGGTGGACCGCTACGGCGAGGCCCCGGACGAGGTGGACCACCTGTCCGAGCTGACGCTGCTGAAGATCGACATGCGCGACCTCCGGCTGCGCGGCCTGGAGGTGGGGCCGCAGCGGCTGGTGGTGACGCTGGGCGCGGACGCGCTGCTCGACGGACCGAAGGTCGCGGGGCTGGTGCAGCGCTCGAAGGGCTACTACCGCCTCACGCCGGACATGAAGCTCATCGCCCGCGTGGCGCAGGGCACCCAGGGGCACGACCTCATCGCCGAGGCGCGCAAGGTGCTCCGAGACCTGGACCACTGCTCGCTGCCGAGGAACTGAACGCGAAGAGGCTCGGGACACGAAGTCCCGAGCCTCCTGGATTCACACGCGGAGCTGACTACGGCGTGCCGTCGCTGTTGCCGCCGCGCTTGAACAGCTTGCCCAGCGCGACGAACAGCATCACCACACCGGCGATGACGACCTTCTTGCCGGCCAGCAGCACCGCGAGCAGGCCCTTGAAGAGCCCCGCCTTGGCGGCGACCTTGCCCGCCACCAGGCCCGCGACACCATACGCGGCGACGCGGCCCGTGCTGGGGTCGAAGTCCTCGTAGCGGTTGCCCTCCTGGAACTCGGTGAAGGCGAGCACCTGCTGCATGTCCTTCTCCACCTGGGGCAGCGCCCCCATGCTGGAGACGGCGTTGAGGACCAGCACGCCCTCCTTGCCCAGCACGCGGACGGCGTAGTTCAGCGTGTGCTCCTTGGAGCCACCGAAGGCCAGCTCCTGCGCCCAGTACAGCTTGCGCGTGCTGGCGTCGTAGTGCGGGGTAGCGGCCCAGCCGACCAGGTCCACGGCCTCGAAGCCCGCGCGGGTGCGCTCCTTGTTCTCCTCGCGCGTGCCCTCCTGCATCTCCTCGAGCAGCTCAGCGTAGTCGATGCTGGCCGCGTCCTTGTCCTCCACGTGGCCGTCATCGTCGTACTGGATGACGACGCCCCAGCCCTCCGGCGCGTCCACGCTCACGTCCGAGGGGACCAGCATGCCCAGCGTCTTCGTGCCCGGAGGATTGCCCCACACCTCCACGAGCACCTTCTCCGCGTCCTCGGGCGACAGGTAGCCGAAGTTGGCGGGGACGTTCATCTTCGCCAGGCCGTTGCCCAGCACCACCACGCCGGTGCGCAGGTGCAGCTCGGGCAATGCCGGGGCCGCCACCTCCGCCGCCTCGGCGGCCTCCTGCTGCTCGGGCGCCTGGGCCCACGCGCTCACTCCCACCAGCAACAACACCGCGAACCACCCACGTCGACACTGCATTGAGCTCCCCCTCCAGGGATTCCAGACACAATCGGCCGGAGGGACGTGAAGCGTCAGCGAGGCTGACGATGCCGCGCGCGGCTCGACGCACATGCGCGGCGGGCCCCCCGGGGCCGAAAGGCGCGGCACCCTAGCGACGCGTCGGAGCACGCGTCAAATCAGCGCTGGTGTGGGGACGGACTCAGGCAGCTTCGGTTTTCGGGACAACCACGGGACGCACGAGAAAGTCGCGCGCGGTCGTGACGGCGCGTGGGTCCTGGAGCACCTGACCGGGCATGTTGCCGTGACCGATGAGCGCGCCGCGCCAGTGCATCTCCATGTAGTCCGCGCTGAGCTGGAGGCTCTTCAACAAGGGCTGGGCGACGGCGTCGTCCTCCTCGGAGGAGTGCGAGGTCACCAGCGAGAGCACCTTGCCGCGCATGCGCTCGCGGAAGCGCAGCTCGGTGATTCTCAGCCAGTGGGACCAGTGCTCCAGGTAGGACACCGCGTTGGCGGGCAGGCCGTACCAGTAGACGGGCGCGACGAACACGAGCTCGTCGGCGGACACCGTGCGCTGAGCGAGGTCCCACAGCTCGGGGCTCAGGGGCTGCGTGTAGCCGCCGGGGGAGTGACGCAGGTCCTTGAAGATTTCGCTCCGGTAACGCTCCAGGTTCACCCACTCCGCCACCGTGCCGGTCGGCAGGGACTCCGCGGCCTTGCGGGCGAGCTGCTCCGCGTTGCCGTTCTCACGGGCACTGGAGAGCAGGAAGAGGAGTCGACGGGAGTGCATGACGGAGGTCCGGGAGAAGGAGCGACCGGGCCTTCATAACGAAGGCGGTCGCGTCGCGCACGAGTCGAGCCCGCGCCTCCAGGCGCCCCCTTCGGACGGCAAAGGCACGACAAGGAGCAGGACCCGAGGGCTCGCGCACCTCGCGCCTCCACGAGGGTCCGGCCGATAGGGCTTCGCCGTCGGCGTTCGGACTCACCCGGCCCAGGCATGAGGGCTCGCGCACCGCGCGTCTCCACCAGGGCCGGCCCGCCGACTCACTTGCCGCAGAAGTGCGCGACGGCGCGGGCCAGCACGGCCTCGCAGCGAATCAGGTCGTCGACGGGCACATGCTCGCCCGTCTGGTGGGCCACCCGGATGTCGCCGGGGCCGAACACCACGGCCTCCGCGCCCAGCTCTGTCATCTGCGGTGCCTCCGTGCCGAAGGGCACCGTGGTGGACGCGTTGCCGCTGGCCTCGGCCAGGAAGCGCACCACCTCCGCGTCCGCTCGCGTGTTCACACCCCGGTCCGTGCGCAGCACGCGGATGCGCGCCTCGTACGCGGGCTCGTCGCGCACCAGCTCCTGGCGGATGGACTCCAGCAGCTCGGACACGCGCTCGGTGGGCTGCCCTGGAATCGGCCGCCACTCCACCGTGAAGCGGCACGAGCCCGGCAGGATGTTCTTCGCCTTGCCGCCCTGGATGACGCCCACGTTCACCGTGGTGAAGGGCGGCTGGAAGCCCTCGTCGAGTTCCTCGCGCAACACCGTGGTGGCCAACTGCTCCAGCCGGTTCAGGAAACGACCCGCGCGGAAGATGGCCGACGCGCCCGTGTCCGGATACGCGCTGTGCCCCTCCTTGCCGAGCACCTCCACCTCCGCCAGGCAGTAGCCCTTGTTCGCGCGCACCGGCGTGAGCTTCGTGGGCTCTCCGACGATGGCGTGTCGCGCGCGGCCCAGCCCCGCGGCCACCAGCTTCTTCGCGCCGATGAGGCCAATCTCCTCGTCCGCGGTGAGCACCACCATCAGCGGCGCGGAGGGCTTCTCGGCCCGCTCGGCGGCGTGCAGCGCGCACGCGATGAAGCCCTTCGTGTCACAGGCGCCACGCGCGTAGAGCTTGCCGTCCTTCTCCGTCAGCTTCAGCGCGTCCGTCCACGCCGCGTCATACGGCACGCAGTCGGAGTGCCCCACCAACGCGAGCGCCGCACGGCCCGTGCCGCCCTTCACCGCGACCAGGTTCACCTTCTCCACGCCCGCGTCATCCGTGTAGCGCTGACGCTCGGCGCTGAACCCGGCCTTCTCCAGCCGCGCCTGCGCGTAGTCGATGAGCGGGGCGTTGGGGCGAGCGGACGTGGTGTCCATCGCCACCAGCTCCGCCAGGGTGGCCCGCAGCGCGGGCAGCGTGTCGCTCATGAAGACTTCCTCCGTCGAAGCGTCATGCCATCGCCCGGCATCAGGCGCCAGCCCCCGTCAGCGATACAGCGAATGCGCGAGCGTCTGGAAGGCGCGTCCACTCTCCTCCGCCAGCGGATGCACGCCGTCCCGGACCACCAGCCGTCCGGCCACCGCCACGTCGCGCACCGCCGCCTTCTCCGCGCCCAGGACGATGGAGACGAGCAGCGACTCCGGCCCCGCGCCCACGAGCGACGGATGACCCAGGTCCACCGTGAAGAAGTCCGCCAGCGCACCCGGCGTCAGCGCCCCCGTGGACAGCCCCAGGCAGCGCGCGCCGTCCACGGTGGCCATGTCCAGCAGCCGCGCGCCCAGGCCGGAGACCTCTCCACCTCCCGGGTCCAGGACCGAGCGCCGCAGCCGGGAGAGTCGCAGGTGCCCCTCGAGCTGACGAGCCTCGTCCAGCAGGTCCACGTGCGCCTGGCTGTCCGAGCCCAGGCTGATGTGCGCTCCCGCCTTCACCAGCGCGTCCGCGGGGACGATGCCGTCCCCCAGGTTGCGCTCCGTGGAGGGACACGCGCACACCGTCGCGCGAGCGGCGCCCAGCATGGACACCTCTTCGTCCGTCAGGTGCACGCCGTGCACGGCGGTGAAGCCCGCCCCCAACAGCCCCAGGTCCGACAGCAGCTCCACGGGCCGGCGGCCGTACTCCGCGAGGCTCGCTTCAATCTCCTTGGGCTGCTCGGCGACGTGCATGTGCACGGGGAAGCCTCGCGCCTTGGCGACGGCGGCCAGCCAGCCCTTCGGCACCGCGCGCACGCTGTGGGGCGCGAGCCCCACGCTCACCGCCGCGTCACCCTTCACCTCGCTCGCGAGCGACTCCGCCGACGCGAGGAACGTGTCCACGTCCGGGTCGATGAAGCGCCGCTGCCGGGGATTGGGCGCCACCTGGAAGCCCGCGCGCGCATAGCCCACGCGCAGCAGGCAGATGCGCAGGCCCGCGTCCCGCGCGGCGCGGATGACGGCCTTGGCCAGCACGTTCCGGTCCGCGTACGGGGTGCCATCCTGCTGGTGGTGGATGTAGTGGAACTCGCCCACGGTGGTGATGCCGGCGAGCGCCATCTCCACGAAGACCTGTCGGGAGGCCACGTAGACGTCGTCGGGCCCCAGGGACTCGGCGGCGCGATACATGGCCTCGCGCCAGCTCCAGAAGTCATCCGCCTCGTGACCGGCGACCACATACTCGGTGCGCCCGCGGATGAGCCGCTGGAACGCGTGGGAGTGGCCATTGACGAGCCCCGGCAACAACGCGCGGCCTCGCAGCCGCACGACGCTCGCCCCGGCGGGCACGGCGGTCGAATCGAGGATGCGGCCATCGGCGCCCACGGCCAGGGCGCCCCCTTCGATGAGCCGGCCTCCCACGTACAGGAAGTCCGGCTGGTAGACAGTGATGTCGCTCACCCCGCCGAGCGTACGTCAGCGGACCGGGCCACGCAGCAGCCGTGACGCGGTCCGCCCGCGTCGCTGTCAGCGCCCGAACTCCGCCAGCTTCCAGCCTTCGTCGGGAGCCGGATGATTCGAGTTGTCATCCGCGCCCGGGCGCCCCAGCCCCCGGTGCACGGCGGGCGCGGAGGCGTTCACCGAGCCCACGTAGAACACGCCATGGTAGCCCTCCGCGTTCACCGAGTCCCACGTGTGCACGAAGTAGCGCTCACCGTTGTTCTTGCCCTTCGTCTCACGCACGCCGCAGTCCAACCGGTCCCGCTTGCCCTGGCTGTCCACCGAGCAGATCCACGCCGTGCCGCTGTCGTACGCCATGTCCAGCGCCACCACGTCGTCCAGCTTCTCCTTCAGGAGATAGCCCATGGGCCGGTGGTCCTTGTTCCACGGCAGGCCCTTCTTCGTGCGCGAGTGGATGTTGCCCGACAGCACCACATAGAAGCGCTTGGGCGCCGACTCCACCTGGTGGATGAGCGTGGCCGCCATCGCGTCCTCGCGCTGCTGCCCGTTCGCCTTCGGGTGGTCGAACACGACGACGTCCACGTCCAGCCCCTGCGAGCGCAGCTGACGCAGCTGCTCCAGCATGTTCGCCATCGCCTCACTGCCGCGCCCGTCCGGATACGGGCTGCGCCAGAACGGCGCCTCCATCAGCTTGAGCCAGTCACCCTCCTCGCCCGGGCTGTCGAGGAACGCATCCACGCGCCCCTGGTTCTCCAGCGGCAGCTCCAATCCCACCGTCACCGGCGTCCCCGCCACCGTCACCTGGCAGGACGTCTGGGCCACGAAGCGCGGCACCTCCTGTGTGCCGTGCAGCTCCCCCAGCATCATCACCGTGCCGGGCCTGGCCTGCTTGCCCAGGCCGATGATGGGCAGGCCGCACTCGATGGCCATCTGCGACGGCGCTTCCTTGGCCTTGGGTGCCTTGGCCACCTGCACCGGCTTGGGCGCGTTCTCTTCCTTCGCCAGCTTCGGCGCCACCTCCCGGAACACCCGCCACTCCATCACCAGGTCGCGCTGCGCCTGCCCTGACTCGGCGAAGAAGGCGTTCTCACCACGCGGCTCCGCGATGACCTCCTCCCAGTCCTCGGTGCTGGTCAGCACCGAGCTCTCTCCGTCCGTGGCCCCCATGTCACCGTCCCCGCCCTTGAGCCCCACGCCACGCCCGACGCCCCAGTCGAGCTGCACCGCCGGGTTCTGCAGCGCCTTGTTCCGGCTCTTGGTGATGCGGAAGATTTGAAGCTTGCTCGTCGTGGGCGTCTCGCGCCGACCCACGACCAGGTAGCGGTGGAAGAAGCCCGCGACCTTCGAGCCTCCGAATTCCTGCCGCCACTCCGTCTCCAGCACCCGGCTGCCCTTGTCCTCGCGGAAGGGCAGCTCGTTGCGGGTGAAGAACTCCCGGACCTCCGGCCACATCTCGTCCAGTGGACGGTCGTAGATGGCCTCCCGGTCCGGAATCTCCAGGTCACTGCGGTGGGCCGCGCACCCCAGCCCCACCCACGTCGACAACAACAACACCGCGTAAAGAACCGAGCGCATCCACCCTCCCGACATCACGTTCCAGAGCGGGAAACGCGAGCGGGAGGGCGGACATATCGCCCGGAACTACCTCGACGACGCGACCTTCCCTGCCTCGGGCGTGAAGGGGTTCTTGCTGCCCTCCTTGCCAGGGCCGCTGTCACCCACGCGGATGGCCGGCGCGGAGGCATTCACCGCGCCCACGTAGAACACCCCGTGGTAGCCCTCCGCGTTCGCCGAGTCCCACGTGTGCACGAAGTAGCGCTCGCCGTTGTTCTTGCCCTTCGCGTCGCGCACGCCGCAGTCCAGGCGGTCTCGCACGCCCTTGCTGTCCACCGAGCAGATCCACGCCGTGCCGCTGTCGTACGCCATGTCCAGCGCCACCACGTCGTCCAGCTTCTCCTTCAAGAGATAGCCCATGGGCCGGTGGTCCTTGTTCCACGGCAGGCCCTTCTTCGTGCGCGAGTGGATGTTGCCCGACAGCACCACATGGAAGCGCTTCGGCCCCGCCTCCACCTGGAGCGCCACCGTGGCCGCCATCGCGTCCTCACGCTGCTGCCCGTTCGCCTTCGGGTGGTCGAACACGAAGACATCCACGTCCAGGCCCTGCGAGCGCAGCTGACGCAGGTGCTCCAGCATGTTCGCCACGGCCGCGCTGCCGCGCCCATCCGGATACGGGCTGCGCCAGAACGGCGCCTCCATCAGCTTGAGCCAGTCGTCCTCGCCGCCCGGGCTGTCCAGGAACGTGTCCACCCGTCCCTGGTTCTCCAGCGGCAGCTCCAGTCCCACCGTCACCGGCAGCCCCGCGACCACCGCCTGACACGCCATCTGCGCCACGAAGCGCGGCACCTCCTGCGTGCCGTGCATCTCGCCCAGCAGCATCACCGTGCCCGGCTTCGCCTTCTTGCCCAGGCCGATGATGGGCAGGCCGCACTCGATGGCCATCTGCGACGGCGCTTCCTTGGCCTTGGGCGCCTTGGCCACCTGCACCTGCTTGGGCGCGTTCTCCTCCTTCGACAAGAGCGGCGCCACCTCGCGGAACACCCGCCACTCCATCACCATGTCGCGCTGGCCCTGCGCGGACTCCGCGAAGAAGGCGTTCTCACCCCGAGGCTCCGCCAGCCGGTCCTCGAAGTCCTCCGCGCTCAGGCCGGGCGTCTCCGAGTCGGCCCCGCCGTTCAGGTTGCGGTTGACCCCCCAGTCGATCTGCACGGCCGGGTTCTGCAGCGTCTTGTTCCGGCTCTTGGTGATACGGAAGATTTGAAGCTTGCTCGTCGTGGGCGTCTCGCGCCGGCCCACCACCAGGTAGCGGTGGAAGAAGCCGGAGATCTTCGAGCCTCCGAACTCCTGGCGCCACTCCGTCTCCAGCACCCGGCTGCCCTTGTCCTCGCGGAAGGGCAGCTGGTTGCGGGTGAAGAAGCCCTGGACCTCCGGCCACATCTCCTCGAGCGGCCGGTCGTAGATGGCCTCCCGGTCCGGATAGTCCAAATCACTGCGATGGGCCGCGCAGCCCATGACGAACAGACCTGCCAACACCGCGACGACTGCGGAGCGCACCATGCCGCCTCCTGGGAGTCCTTGTCCGGGAGCCTAGAACGGCGGCACACGTCTGGCATATCGCCCGGGGGAAGTCCGCCCCCTGTGCGGGCCCCGGGTCAGGCCTGGACCTCGGAGCCCTCGTGCAGCGGAGCGCGCTCCTTCTCCCAGGGGCGGGTCCGGACGGCCTCGCGGATCCACAGGATGTGACGGCGCTCGTCCTCGCGGTGTCGCTCGATGAGCAGGCGCACATCGGGGCTCCAGTCGAAGCGCAGGGCGACGTCGTAGGAGCGGTTCGAGTACTCCTCATTGCCGAGCATCGCCACCAGCGCGGCCTCGGTGCCCATCAGGCTGGACATGGCCGTCAGGCCCTTCATCGCCGCGCCCTTCAAGTCGGGCCTCAAGTCTAACGGCGCGCCCCCGAAGTGGTGGATGAAGCCGTTGAGCTCCCGGACATGTCGCACGTGGTCGGCACGGAACTCGGCGAGCCGCTCACGCACCAGCGGCTCCGGGATGCGCGCGAGCGCCGCGTCATAGGCGCCCACCGCGTCCGCGTCGAGCTGCGCAAGGCTGCGCAGGCGTGCCACCTCGGACTTCTCGGCCATGTCGACATCCTCCAAGCCTAGGGACCGCAGGCAATGTGAGAAGCCTCTTCCCACGAGCCAACCCGTCCCCCGGTGCCTCGGCCCGGCCGCTCTGACACCGGGCAGGCGGCCTGGAGGTGGGTTCAGGAGCGGGGATGCGCGGGGCGCAGCGGCAGCGAGCCCTCGCCGCGGGCGCCCCGACGCTCGGCGCGGCGGTGCTTGAGGACGATGAGCTCGCCGACCAGGGCGCTCAGCAGAATCAGCGCGTTGGTCACCACGAAGACCCAGTTGCCCACCAGCACGCTGTAGGTGGTGAAGCCCACGGAGGCGGTGATCTGCCCCAGGAAGAGCCACTGCGAGACGCCCTCACTGGAGCCGGTCTTCCACTGCTTGTGGATCTGCGTCCCCAACGTCAGCAACAAGATGAAGGAACTGAACCACCCCACCGCCTCGATGCCCATGCAGCGCCTCCCGCGTACAGATGCGCATGTGCGGGCGCGGCGACAGCTGCGCATTCCTCAGAGGCTCACGGAGACCCCGCTGTCCAGGCGACATGGCCGGGGCTTGTCGGGTCGTCCGCTCGGATGCAGGTGACGCGGGCGCTCGGCGCGGGACGGCGCGGTCGACATTGCGATGGGCTTCCTGGATGCCGACCGTTGAGTCGTGAACCGCGCACGCACACGACTCCAGACCTACCGCCGCAAGCGGGACTTCCGCCGCACCCCGGAGCCCGCTCCGGAGGCGCCGGCCTCCTCGGACGGCGCGCCTGTCTTCGTGGTGCACAAGCACGATGCCACCAGCCTCCACTACGACTTGCGCCTGCAGGTCGATGGCGCGCTGGCGAGCTGGGCCGTGCCCAAGGGGCCCAGCTACGACCCGGGTGACAAGCGGCTCGCGGTGGAGACCGAGGACCATCCCCTCGCGTACGCCGACTTCGAGGGACACATCCCCGACGATGCCTACGGCGGGGGGGACTCCCTGCTCTGGGACCGGGGCACGTTCGACACGGTCCCTCCGGGACAGGCCCACGCGCAGCGCGAGCACGGGCGGCTCCACGTCGAGTTGCAGGGCGAGAAGCTGCGGGGGCGCTGGCACCTCATCCGCACCCGGCTCCGGGGGAGCGCGAAGAAGCCGCAGTGGCTGCTCTTCAAGGCGAAGGACGAGACGGCGGACCCCTCGCTCGACATCACCACGGAGCGGCCCGAGTCGGTGAAGAGCGGACAGGTCCAGACGCGGGGCCCGGTGAAGCGGGGCGCGAGGAAGCGGCCCGCGTCGCGCGCGCGGGAGGTCACGACCACGTCCACGAAGCAGCGCAAGCCTCGTGCGCTGGCGACACCTCGCACGCCGGCGAAGCTGCTGGAGCGATTGGGCGCGCCCATGCTGGCGCGCCTGTCGGTGCCGGAGGAGGTCACCGACGCGACGCACGTCTACGAGGTGAAGTACGACGGCTTCCGGGCGCTGGCGGCGCTCGTGGGCGGCAAGCTCGCGCTGCGGAGCCGGCGGGGCAATGACCTGTCGAAGCGCTTCCCCGCGCTCGCCGAGGCCCTGCGCGGGCTGCGCGTGAAGGACGTGGTGCTGGACGGCGAAATCGTCGCGCTGGATGCGAAGGGCCGCTCGCGCTTCCAGTTGCTCCAGCAGGGCTTGGAGGGCGTGGAGCAGCGCTTCGTGGTGTTCGACATCCCGTGGCTCGACGGTGAGGACCTGCGCGGCCTGCCGCTGGAGGAGCGACGGGCGCGGCTGGAGCGGGTGATGAAGCACGTGAAGCTCCCGCTTCAGCTCTCGGAGCGCATCGAGCTGCCGATGAAGCGCGCGCTGGACCAGGCGCGCAGGAAGGGCTGGGAGGGGCTCATCGCGAAGCGGCGAGGCTCCACGTACGTGGACACGCGCTCGGGCGACTGGCTCAAGCTCAAGGTGGTGGCGGGACAGGAGGTGGTCATCCTCGGGTACCTGCCCATCCAGAACGAGCGCTCCAGGACGGAGCTCGGCGCGCTGCTCGTCGGGGTGCATCGAGAGGACGGCTTCCACGACGTGGGCAAGGTCGGCACGGGCTTCACGTCGAAGGACCGGCGCGAGCTGCGGCGGCTGCTCGACGAGGACGTGGCGCGCAAGCCCGCGGCCGTGGACGCGAAGCCGCGCAAGGGCGCGGTGTGGGTGAAGCCCCGGCACGTGGCGCAGGTGAACTTCAGCGAGTGGACCGAGGACGGACGGCTGCGCCAACCCGTGTACCAGGGGCTGCGCATCGACAAGGCTCCGACGGAGGTGGTCCGTGAGCGTCCCGCGCCTGCCTCGCGAGGGGCACGGAAGACCTCGGATGAGACCTCCACGGCGGCTGGCACAAGACAGCGCCGCGCCACCGCGCCCGTGCGTGGCGTTTCGCGGCGCACGGCCTCCGCTGGCGGCTCACGACAACGTCACTCGACGGGCTCGCTCAGAGCACCGCGCGCCCAGGCCGCGCGCACCTCTCCTCCCTCGTCGCGCGACGGGCACGCCACGCTGACGCACGGGGACCGCGTGCTCTTCCCGGAGGCCGGCCTGACGAAGGCGGATGTCTTCGAGTACTACCGAGAGGTCGCGCCCTTGATGGTCCCCGTCCTCGAGGACCGCCCCATCTCCGTGCAGCAGTGGCCCGCGGGAATCCAGGCGCCGGGCTTCTTCCGACACGAGCTGTCGGGCATCCCCGCGTGGGTGCCCACCCAGCGCGTGCGCCACCTGGACAAGACGCTGCGCCACGTGAACGTGAACGGCGAGGAGCCCCTGCTGTGGCTCGCCAACCAATCCGCGCTCACGCTCCACATGTGGCTGAGCCGCGCGCCCAGGCTCTCGCAGCCCGACTTCCTGGCCATGGACCTGGACCCGGGCAAGGGCGGCTGGTCCGACGTGGTGACGGTGGCGCTCGCGCTGCGCGGACTGCTCGAGGAGCAGGGCCTCGACAGCTACCCCAAGACCTCCGGCAAGCGCGGCCTGCACGTCATGATTCCCCTGGCCCCCGGACACACGTACGCGAAGGTCCAGGCGCACGCGGACGCGCTGGCCCATGCACTGGAAGCGCGGCTGGGTGAGCTGGCCACCACGGTGCGCGGCATCCGCGCGCGCAAGGGCCGGCTCTACCTGGACGCGGGACAGAACGCGCGCGGCAAGACGGTCGTCGCGCCCTACTCCCTCCGGGCCAAGGAGGGCGCGCCCTTCTCCGCGCCCCTGAAGTGGAGCGAGGTCACCCGGCGCCTCGACCCCGCGCGCTTCAACCTCCGCACGCTCGAGAAGCGCCTGGACCAGGTGGGAGACCTGTTCGCTCCCGCGTTGAAGCATCCGCAGCGGCTGCCGGACTGACACGCCTGGCGGCTCGCCGCTTCCCCTCGCGACACACCGTGCATGACGTCGGGGCGGGTGTTATGGGGCGACGCCACCATGGACTCCGCTGTCGCCTCCGGCCCCGTGAAGCCCGCGAGCCGTCTGAAGGTCGCCCTCGCCTACTGCACCTGCTTCCTCCTCTGGGGCTCCACCTGGTCCGTGGTGAAGGTGGGCCTGGAGGACCTGCCGCCCCTGCGCTTCCTCGGCACGCGCATGCTGGTGGCGGGGCTCGTCCTGCTGCCCTTCGCCCGCGCCGCGGGACAGGTGGACGCGCGCACCGGAGGACGCATCGCCGCGCTGGGCATGCTCCAGCTCGCGGCGCCCTTCACCCTGCTCTTCTTCGCGCAGCAGTGGATTCCGTCCAGCTGGGCCGCGCTGCTGTTCTCCACCTTCCCGGTGTGGCTGCTGTTCGTCGGCCGCGTCCTCCTGCCGGACCAACCCCTCACCCCCGGCAAGCTCCTGGCCGCGGGCCTGGGCGTGGCGGGCGTGGTGCTGCTCCAGTCCTCCGACATCCAGGGGATGGCGCTGTCCGGCAAGATGCTGCTGGGCGTGGGGATGACGCTCTTCTCCGTGGTCCTCATCGCCGTGGCCAACGTGCTCGTGCGTCGCCACATGGCGCACGTGCCTCCGCGCGTGCTCGTCTTCGGACAGGCGCTCAGCAGCGCCGCGCCCCTGCTCGCGCTCTCGTTCCTGCTGGAGTCGAACGCCGCCGTGACGTGGACACCGCGCGCCGTGGGAGCGGTGCTCTACCTGGCCATCTTCGGCACCGCGTTCACCTACCTGTGCCTCTACTGGCTCCTGCCGCGCATCTCCCTCACCGCGCTGGGCATCATGGCGCTGCTCGACACGCTGATGGCGGTGGTGCTGGGCGTCGCGTTCCTCGGCGAGCCGCTCACGCTGTCCCTGGTCGTGGGCGGCGCGCTCATCCTCGGGAGCGCGGCCCTGGCCAACGCGCTGCCCCAGCAGTCCCCGCCCCGGCCCGACGAACAGGCCCGGGGCTGAAGCCACTCGCTCACCGCGACGCGTTCAGCGCGCGGTGCTCCTGAATCCACGCGCGCGCCTCGTCGAGCGTGTCCACGTAGCGCACGTCCAGCGGACGACCACCGGTGAGCATGGAGCCCACCATCAGGCTCTTGGTGGTGGCCTTCTGCTCCAGCGCCGCGCCCACGTAGACGATGCCCAGGAACCAGTCCGCCTTCGCGTGCTCCACCAGGTAGCGGCGCGACTCCGGGCTCAGCTGCGAGTCGGCGATGTCCGCCGCCAGGTAGAAGCGCCCCTCGGCGGACAGCGACTGGTACAGGCCACAGGACCAGCGCGACGTGTCCTCGGTGATGGCGCCCCGGAAGCGCGCCCACAGGATGTCCGGCGCTTCCAACCACGCACGCTGCGCGCCGTGGCTCCACTCCTGCTCCCAATCCCTTGCCATGCGACTCCCGCGAAGAGGCCGGGCCCAGGATAGGACCGACGGCCTCCGCTTCCCACTGGCCCGCCGCTAGAAGCGCAGCGGCAGCGAGAACGCCGTCCCGTTCTGCGTGCCCGTCCGGAAGCTGCGCGGCGCGCCGATGACCAGCGTAGGCGGCGTAGTCTGGTTGCCCGGCGTCAGCGCGACATCCTGGCCAATCTGGCTTCGCTCGGAGCCATCCCCGGCGACGAGCAGGAAGGGCGACAGCGGGCCCTGCAGGCCGGGGCCGCCCGCGTAGATGAACACGGCGCCACCGCCATCCGAGGCCTCGGAGGCGCCCGGCGCGCCCACGACGAGGTCCGGCACCTTGTCGCCCGACAGGTCCACGTTGCCCGCCAGCGACGTGCCGAAGCCCACCGCGCGCGACTTGTGCACCAGGACGATGGGGCTGAGCCCGTCGCCGAAGAGGCCCACCACACCCGAAGTCACCCGCGCGGGCTTGGCCATCTCCGCCCGGAGCGTGGCGATGTCGACGAGCAGCACCACCGGCTGGGTGGTGCCGTTGAAGGGCACGGACGTGGCGCTGATGGCCAGGAAGTCGCGCGCGTCTCCACCACCGCCCGCGTTGCCCAGGACCTTGCCCGCGCGAGCGATGGCGAGCCCCAGGCCCTGGTTGTTGAGCTGCACCTCGCTGTCCGCGGCGATGCGCCACACCGTGGCCGTGGTGCGCGAGCACTTCGCGCCGTAGCCCAGGAGGATGGCCACGCCCGAGCGGGTGCCCTCCGCGTAGCGCCACGCCAGGTCGTCACACGTGTCGCCGTCGATGTCGCCCAGCGACGTGAGCGCGCTGGTCTGCAGCGCCATGGAGGGCCAGGTGTAGACGGGGTCGCAGACCATGGTGAGCTTGCTCAGCCCGGTGTCGTCCGGCGCGCGGCCCAGGAACACCTCCATGCCGCGGTCGCGCAGCACGCCCACGTCCTCGAACCCGTCGTTGTTGAAGTCGAAGCCGCCCACCAGCCCACGCCCCAGCGCCGAGCGCTTGCACTTCGCGTCCGTCTCCGGCGTGCAGCCGGCAATCTGCAGCGGCGCCCACATGCGGTACGCGGGCTTGTAGCTGCCATCCGCCTGCCCGAGCGACACCAGCACGCCGCCCACGGACTGGCTGCCCGTGGTGAGGCACTCGGCGCGCGTCGTGTGGTACTGCGCCGCGTGCTCCGCGCTGGTGCTCGCCGGGACGATGAGGCCCGTGGCGCCCACCACCAGGTCCGGGCGGCCATCCTTGTTGAAGTCGGTGAAGGCCACGTCCGCGCCCACCGAGCGGCCCGCCGTATGCGGGGACGGCGCGCCCTCCGCGGCCACCGTCGCATCCCCCGTACGCGCCACCGGCCGCACATACGCGCGGCCGATGGAGAGCGCGTCACCATCTCCATTGGCGCCCGCGCCGGACCACCCCGGCGCGCCCAGGAGCGCCAGCGCGCCCGAGGCGCCCGTCGTCACCGCCACCTGCTCACCCACGCGCTCCACGCTGGGCCGCGCGGGGACATAGGAATGTGTGCGCGCCCACTCCGTCAGCGACGCGCCGCCCCGGCGGAACAGCTCCACGCGGCCGGTGTACGCGCCCGCCTCCGACGACGCGCGTCCGGCGAAGGCCGCCAGCGAGTCCCCCTCTGGCAGCTTCCACACCGCCAGGCCCGCGCCCAGCGTGTCGGACCGGGCCGTGCCGTTGAGCGACAGCAGCGGCTTGTTGATGACCGCGCCCTTCGTCAGCGTGGCCAGCGGGTACGCCAGCACCTTGCCGCCGAAGCGCAGCGCGGTGGCGCCCGTGCCGGGCTGTGCGTAGGGGGCGCCCAGGAGCAGCTCCGGCCCCGGCACGCCGTCCACGTCGAGCACCGCGAAGCTGCGCCCCGCGACGATGCCGCCCGACTCGCCGTAGATGCGCGCGAAGGCCTCCTCGCGCTTCACCTGCGGCGGCGTGGCCGCGGGGTCTCCGGTGGGCGCGTGGGTGCTCAGGTCGAACAGCAGCGCGCCGCCCGCGTCGCTGGCCGCGCGGTTGCCGCCACTGGCGCTCAGGTCCGGCGAGTCCGCGCGGTCCGCCACCGCCATCAGCAGCGGCGGGCGCGTGTCATCACCGGGGATGGCGCCCAGCCGCCACGTGCCCTCGTTCGAGTCCGCGAGGTTGGCGGGCAGCACGTACACGTCCGGGGTCGCCCGGAAGCGGATGCCCTCCGAGCGCGCGAAGAACACGGAGATGGCCACCTGCGTGCCGGAGACCGCGCCCTCCGCGTTGTAGCGAGACACCTTGCTCAGCGCGGCGAGGTCCAGCCGCCCGTCCTTGTTGAAGTCCGCCGTCACCAGCGCGCGGCCCAGGTCCGAGCCCGTGCGCGCCATGGGCGCTCCGTCCCTCGTCAGGTCCGAGCCCCCCAGGCGAATCGAGGGCAGGTCCGGCACCGGGGCGCTCGCCGAGGAGAGGTAGATGTCCACGGTGCCACGCGCGCGGATGGCGCTGGTGGGCGCCAGGTCTCCGACGGGCGAGCCCACCACCAGGTCCACCTTGCCGTCCCCATCCATGTCCGCCACGGCCATGCCCGCGCCGAAGGCCGCGTCGCGCAGCAGCCCCGCCAGTTGCAGGCGCAGCGGCGCCGGGGCTCCGCCCTTGAAGGTGTAGAGGTACACCGCGCCCGCGTTGCTCACCGCCACGTCCGCGCCCGGCGAGGACACCACCAGCTCCGCGCGTCCGTCGCCGTCCAAATCACCCGCGGCCAGCGCGTCACCGAACTGCGCCGTGTCCGTGTCGCCCGTCAGCACCCACAAGGGCTGCGCCTCCAGCCCGCCGTTGCCGCCCTTGTAGATGAAGACGGCGCCGCCGGTGGGCCGGCCCAAATCACTCTCACGCCGGCCCACGGCGAGGTCCAGCACGCCGTCGCCGTCGAAGTCCGCGGTCACCATCGTGGCCGCGTCGGTGAGCCGTCCGTGCGCCAGGCCCGGCCGCGTCAGCTCGTCCAGCACCACCACCGTGACGGACGCCTTGTCACCGGTGAACGGGTCGGAGGCCTCCAGCAGCGCCGCGCCCGTGTCGCCCGAGAGGAAGCCGATGCGCCCGGCCGCGAGCGTCCCCGGCCCGGACACCTTGCTCCACACCACCCTGTCACTGCCGCCCCGCGTGAACAGCGGCACGGACGAGCCCGAGGGCACCGCCAGGTACGCGGGCGCGCCGGCCAGCCGCGCCGTCCTGCTCACGGTGTACTGCAGCTCCACCTCGTCGCCCGTCTGCGAGTCGCGCACGGAGACCAGGTCCAGACCCTCGTTCGCGCCCGCGGTGTAGCGGCCCTCCGGCGTCAGCGTGGCGCCAGAGCGGTTCTGCTTCAGGCTGTAGGTGGCCGTGCCCAGCAGGCCCTGCGTCGCCACCTGGAAGGACACGCCCGGCCGCACGTCCGCGCGCCCGGGCGCGATGTCGAACGCGGCGATGACGTCCACCGTGGCGCGCGCGTCGCCGGGGCAGCGCGCGTCCTCCACCACCAGCGTGTCGCTGCCCGGCGTGTGCCCCGCGATGAAGCGGTTGCCGCGCAGCTCACCCGACGAGCCTCCGTCCTGCAGCGTGTAGCGGTACTGGCCGCTGCCGCCGGTGGCCACCAGCGACACGGGGGCCCCCACGCGCACCCGCGCGGGCTCGGCGCGCAGGCTCACGGGCGACAGCCCCGTGCACGTGTCCACCTCCGGAGGCGGCTCGGTCTCACGCGCGGGGTCCAGGTCGTCGGAGCAGGCCGTCACGAGGAGCGCGAGCAGGGGGGCCGCGCGAGGGAATCGAATCATGGGGGTGCCTCGGGGGGTAAGGCGGGACGACTAGGGCTTCGCGCCGGACGCGGCCCAGCGCTGGATGAGGGAGATGAGCTGCGGGTCCAGCGGCCCGTCGGCGGGCATGCGCTGGTCTCTCACCGCGGCCGTAATCAGCGCCGCGTTCTCCTTCCACAGCTCGTACGTGTTGAGCGCCCGGCCGGGGCCGGTGATGTGGCACTTCTCGCAGCGCGACACGTGGATGGGCTGGATGTCCGTCGCCCAGCTCAGCACCGCGGTGCTCACCGGCTGGTAGTCGAAGGGCACCAGCCGCTTCGCCTCCGTGCCATCCAGGAAGCGCGCCACCACGCCCAAGGCCAGACGGCCCGCGGGCAGGCCCGCGAACGAGTACGCCTTGGGCGTGCCGTCGTCCTCGGTGCCGCCCAGGCTGTACACCGGGCCCTCGCCCTGGGCGCGGAACTCGGTGCCGCCGAGCTGGAAGACAATCTCCTCCGGGTCCACGCCCGCGGGCATCACCGCGCGCACCACCAGGCCGTCCTCCACCACCTGCATGCCCTGGTGCAGCCCCGTCACGCGCGGCGCCGGAGACCTGCTCACCGCCACCGTCTCGCCGCCCAGTTGCACCCACGCGCAGCCGCTCTCGTCCGCGGACAGGAAGCGGAACTCGCGCGTGTCGATGCCCTGCGCCAGGCCCCACTCGTTCGCGTCCGCGTCGTACAGCAGCAGCGCGTCGCTCGACTTGACCCACAGGAAGCGCCCCGACGCGAGCAGCTGCGCGGGCCGCTGCGGCAGCGTCACCCGACGCCAGCCCTCCTTCGGGCGGCGCAGGAGGCCCTGGTTGGTGAGCAGCCACAGCTCACCGGCCGTGCCCAGCCCCGGCCCCAGGCCGGCGAGCGACTGCACCTCTTCACCCTCCGCCAGCGGCGCGCCCTCCTCGCGCACGTCGAAGTGCACCAGGCTGGTGGCCACGGCGACGTACAGCTTGCCGCCGCGCAGGAACCACACGCCCGCGGAGCCCTCGGCCGTCGGCGCCGCCGCCAGCGCGGTGATGCCGGTGAGCGCCTCGCCCTTCACCTTCAGGGCGGACAGCGTGCCGTCGCGCAGTTGGAACAGGCCGGTGGGATGCGCCAGCCACACCGCGCCGTCGGCGGCCTGCGTCGTCGCGCTGATGCCCAGCCCCAGCGCGTCACGCCACGGCGGGGAGATGAGCCAGCCCGACTCGGCGAGGAACAGGCCGTTCTGCGCCTCGACGAGCGCGCTGTGCGGCCCCATCCGGAACACGGCGTTCACCGTGCCCGGCTGGGCGCTGTTGCCCGGGTGGGGCTCCAGCGCGCCGAGCGAGCCGTCCAGCCGCAGGCGCACCACCTTGCCGCTGGTGTTGGCGAAGATGCCGCCACCGGACTGGTCCGCGAAGCCCGGGGCGGACGCCAACGCCGTCTTCGCCCGGACCTCGGTGGGCCGGAACGAGACGGGCCGGGGCCTGTCCAGCGGGAGTGAGTCCTCGCCGCACGCGGTGACGAGGACGGCGGCGCAGAGGGGGAGGAGGCGAAGGAGGCCGGGGGCGGAGGACCGCCCCTGGGCCAGGTCCCGGGGGGCTCGGGGATGGGTGCGCATGCGGCTTTCAGGCGAGGATGGGACGGAGGGGCTCCACACGGGTGATGCTGTAGTCCAGGCCCGCCGAGGCCAGCACCGTGGCGATGACGTGCTCGGGCAGGATGTTCTCGCCGTTGGGGTTGGCGGCGCCAGTGCGCAAGTCGAACGTGCCCGGGGCCATGCCGATGTCGCCGCTCTTGCCGAAGACGTAGTTGTGCTTCACGCCGGCGCCCATGACCATGCACGAGTTCGAGATGTGGTGGTCGCGGCCGCCGGAGCTGTTGATGAGCGGCGTGCGGGAGAACTCGGAGAACACCATGATGGTGGTGTGGTCCATGAACGTCCCGCCCGAGGGGTGCTGGGACGCGCGCAGGTCATCCACCAGGCTGGCCAGCGCGTCGAAGCCGCGGCGCTGGTTGTTCGCGTGGGTGAGCTGGGTGCCGAAGTGCGTGTCCAGGCCGCCGGTCAGGTTGATGGTGACGCACTGGGCGATGCCCTTCTTGAGCGCGGTGCCCACCATGGCGGCGCGGCCCGCCTCGTTGTCGTAGCGGCCGCTCTGGTCCAGGCCGTAGCGCTGGCGCACCGCGGCCATGTCGTCGTTGTTCAGCTCGAAGCGGAACGACGACTCCAGCTGCTGCGTCATCACCTGCTGCATCTGGTCGCGGCTGTTCTGGTACGTGGTGCCCACGCCGCGCGCGCCGTAGGCGGCCTGCTCGCAGTTGATGGGCTGGCCCCGGAAGTCCACCAGCTGCTTCTCGATTTCGCTGTCCAGCAGCTGCGAGCTGGGCTTGAGCGTGAGCAGCAGGTCGTCCTTGCGGCTGACGCGCAGCGCGTTGGCGTAGCCGGGGTAGCGGTCGTTGTACGACTCCACGTTGAACGCGATGTTGGAGATGGGCACGCGGGGCTTCATCTGCCCCACGATTTCCGTCGCGGTGGAGGAGCCGCGCGCCGCGCTGCCGATGGGCATCTTCCCGGTGAGGAAGTAGCGGTAGCCCACCTCGTGGCCCAGCGTGTTCATGTTGATGCCGCGCACCACCGTCATCAAATCGTAGTGGTCCGCCAGCCGCCCCACCGCCGGCCCGAAGTCGATGTTCGAGCGGCCCTTGCCGGCGATGTCCGGCCGCAGGGGGATGGAGGAGAAGCGCGAGTCGTTGATGAGGTTGTAGCCGGGGAGGATGCGCGTCTCCGCGGCGCGGTCCGCGGTGAACTCCTCCGGGTCCTTCGGGTCGAAGGCGAGCAACTGGTCCCAGCCGCCGTTGAAGTACACGAAGACGAAGCAGCGGTCCGCCGGGGCCAGCGCGGCGGCCTGGGCGAAGGAGCGGAAGGGCAGTCCGCCCAGCAGGGTGGAGCCCATGAAGCCGGCGGCGGCCTTGAGGAAGGTGCGGCGCTCGGGACGGTGGTTCTCGTCGAGGCGATTCTTCTTCATCGAAGTCACTCCGCGCTTCAGTAGGTGATGAACCGCGTGTCGGTCAGCATGGCGATGCACATCACCGCCAGCACGTCCGAGCGCCGCTTGGCCGTCTCCGCCCGGGCCGCGGCCTGGGTGAAGAACGTGGCCCACTTGTCCAGCTCCTCGCCCTCCAGGGGCGCGCCCCAGAAGCGCAGGGAGTTGTAGACGAGGAACTCACGCACCTGGGCGTCCGTCAGCTTGCGCAAATCCCCCCAGACGTCGGGCAGCGTGCGCGACAGCGTGCGCTTGGAGGCGTCCGCCAGCTTCAGCTCGTCGTTCGCCTGGCCGATGCACACGAAGCGCGCGCCGTCCTCCAGGAACTTGGCGAACACCAGGTTGGGCTCGGTGTTCTCGCTGTTGACGAGCGCGTAGTCGGCGCGGCCCAGCGACGAGGCGCGCGCGTCGATGCCGTCTCCGCCGTTCACCCAGCGGCGGCCCACGGCCTCCAGGATGGCGGCGTCCAACTGGGCGACGGTGAGCCGGCGCGGGGCGCGGCCCACGCTGCCGCCCTGGGCCTCCGGGTCCGGCAGCGGGTCGAAGTCCCCGGGCTGGTGGGGGTTGGCGATGGGCTCGAGCGTCCCGTCCTCGGTGGGACCGGACTTCTCGTCGGGGGACTTGGTGCAGCCCGCGCTCAGCGCGAGCAGCGCGGCGGTCAGGAGCCAGCGGCGCATCAGTCGATCCTCCGGTAGGCGTCGGTCGTCACCACGCGCTCGATGAGCGCCTTGAAGCGGTGGCCATTCTTCGCGAACTCGCTGGCCAGCGGCGCCAGGTACATCCGCTGCTCCTCCGCCGACATCGGCCGGCCCAGGAACTCGTTCCACACGCGCTTCACCGTGCAGCGCTCCAGCTCACCCGACTGGAACATCCGCTCCACCAGCAGGCGCGGGCCCGCCTCGATGTTCTGCTCCTCGTCCGCGGTGCGGTACAGGTACGTCTTGAGCATGCCCAGGCTGCTGGCGCCGTCGCCGTCGTAGGCCTGCATCACGTACTGCGAGCACTCGCCGCCGCAGTTGGTGTCACCGGCGATGGCGCAGTCGCGGCACTTCGGGTCGAGCCGCGGGAACTGGTCCGGGGAGAGGAACTGCGCGGTGCGCTCGCCGTAGCGCCCCCAGTGGGCGCCGGTGGGCTCGATGGTGGCGTGGCAGTAGTTGCAGCCGCAGCGCTTGGCCAGGTTGTTCTCGCGGTTGCACGCGTCCTCGGGCGCCGGCAGGTTGCCGTCCGAGGCGGGCACGAAGGTCTTGCAGAGGAAGGCCTCGTAGAACTCCGACACGCGGGCGCGGTGCGTGGGGAAGCGGTACAGGAACGCGGGCGTCGTCAGGATGCCGGAGTGCGACGCATCGCGCGTGTAGGGCTGCCACGTGGCCGAGTCCGTGTAGGCGACGGCGGGGATGGCCTCCAGCGGCGCGGGCGCGGTGACGTTGAACACGCCCACGCCCTGGCGCTGGCGGTACAGCTCCGACATGGGGCCGTTCACGAACGAGCGGCGGGTGGTGAGGATGTTGTAGTAGGGCTCGTCGTTGCGGATGACCGAGTCGGCGATGCGCAGCGGCTCCTCGTTGAAGGCGGCCACGCGCGAGTCGTAGACGTTGCGCACGTACAGGGGGTCCGTCGTGGCGCCGATGGCCGGCACCTCGCAGCGGCGCATGCCCACGCCGCACCCGCAGCTGCGGTCATTGGCGAAGCGGGCCGCCTCGCAGGACTCGCGCGTCCAGGGGTTCTCCACGCGCTCCTGCGCCTCGATGGCGCACACCTTCACCGTCGCGGGCGCGCCCTCCGGGGCCCAGTAGCCGGCGGGCCGGTTCACGAAGCCCTCGCGCTGGATGCAGCCGCGCACGGGGGCGTACGCGCCCTTGATGTTGTTGTTGAGGTTCAGGTCCAGCGTGCAGCGCTTGAGCGTCGTCAGGCTGGGCCTGGAGTCGGGGTTCGGGTGGTCGAAGGAGATGACGTAGCCGTTGGCGTCCGTCGTCTCCACCGTCAGCGCGGAGGTGGTGTTCTTGGCCGGGTCCGGCAGGCACAGGAACGGCTTGATGCCCGTGCCGGAGCCGCGGTTGTCACAGAAGTAGCGGTACTTCGCCCAGGTGTTGCTGGAGGGCGCGGCCGTCAGCTGCGAGCAGTCCGTCACCGCGTTGGCGGTCGCCGTCGCCAGGTCCGTGCAGCGGTAGAAGTTGGTGTCGTAGTCGAAGCTGACCGGCATGGGCACGCCCATGGCGTCATTGCAGGAGGTGCGCGTCGCGGCCGTCAGTGGGGCGGCGTGCGGGTCCTGCGTCTGGGTCAGACACGCGCTCTGCTCGATGTCGGAGTTGCACGACTGCCCGTTCGCACCGCGCAGCGCCGTGGACGGGTTGTTCGCGAAGCCGAAGGCGGTGGTGGTGCCGTTGCCGCCCAGGCGCGAGTTGCCGTTGTTGTTGACGCTGCCGCTGATGTTCGAGCGGATCAACGCGCGGTGGAAGTTGCGGATGCGAGTGTAGAAGCCCTCGCTGTCCATCATCTTCCGGATGTCCTCCTGCGTGACGGCGCCCTTCTCCTGCACGGCCTTGTATTCGTCCCAGGTGGGAGGGCGGCCAAGCAGGTCGAGCGTCAGTTGCCGCAGGTGTCTTTCGGGGCGCACCTTCGCGACGGGCGCGCAGACAGCGGCCTCATCGGCGGAGGCTGGCAGGGCCAGGAACAAGGCGGCGCCGGCCAGGATGGCAAGGCAACGCTCGCGGAGCACGGGGAACCTCCGTGGAGGGGGAGTCGGGGGCGACTGTCTCCTAGTATGCAAGAATTACAGATAAGAGATCCAGTCGACCTAGCAGATTCCTTCATCCCACAAGGTGGCACAAACCTGTGACACACGCGGGTGGCGGTTGAATCTCTCGACGGGGCGCGAGACATAGGGCGCATGTCGAACGTCAGCTCCGCTCCGCTTCCGCCCCGGGTGAGTGACCGGGCCTTCTATGTCTTCACCGGTGTCGTGTCCGTGGCGGCCCTGGCGTTCATCGGCTGGATTCTGATGGGCCGACGCGGCGCCACGGTGGAGGGCGTGGACCTGCGCTTCCTGCCGGCGGTCAACGCGAGCCTCAACGCGACGGCGGCGGCGCTGCTCATCGCCGGGTGGGTGGCCATCAAGCAGGGCGCGCGGCGGGTGCACCAGTACCTCATGGTGTCGGCCTTCGCGGCGTCCGCGCTGTTCCTGGTGTGCTACCTCGCGTACCACTACGTGCACGGCGACACGCGCTACGTGGGCGACTTCCGCGGGCTGTACCTGAGCATCCTGGCCAGCCACGTGCTCCTGTCCATGGGCGTGGTGCCGATGGCGCTCGCGGCCTTCTACTTCGTGTGGCGCAAGGACTTCACGCGGCACCGCAAGGTGACGCGGTGGCTGGCGCCCATCTGGGTGTACGTGTCGGTGACGGGCGTGGTGGTGTTCTTCATGCTGCGCGGCAGCGTGCCGTCCATGCCCTGAGGCACGGTCAGCCCAGGGCACGCCGGAGCCAGCGCTCGAAGGCGTCGAAGGTGTCCTGGGCGCCCCTCACCACGCGGTCCCCGAAGTACGGCTCCGACGTGTCCTCGGCCGCGCGCGTGAGCACCTCCGCGAAGCCGCGCCACTTCGGGCCCACGTCGTCGCCGTAGGCCCGGAAGAAGACGAAGTCGCCCGCCGGGGTCCCCTCGAAGTGGCGCCGCAGGTGGCGCAGGATGAGCTGGCCGCCGAGCGTGGCCCCCTCCAGCACGTAGCAGCCCCCGAGCGCCTCGGGCAGCGAGCGGAGCGACGGCGGCTCGGGACACCGGGGCAGCCGCGTGAGCGACGCCGCGTCATGGCCGAGCGCACGCAGGTCCGCCTCCAGCCATGGCAGCTTCAGGCGCTCGCGCAGGTGCAGCGCGGGCAGCTCTTCCGCGAGCACCTCGTGAAGGCGCGCCTCCACTGGCTGGTGGAAGCCGTACAGCGCCTCCAGGTGACGGCGGTAGCCGTCGAGCGTCAGCCCCGGCTCCAGGAGGCGCACCGCGGACTCGGCGCGCTCGTGGTGGGGGCGGGTCTCCGTCTTCAGTCGCTGCGGCAGGGACACGGCGGGGAAGATGCCGTCACGGGCGCGCCGAAGGAACGACGAAATCCACGGCGCGGGCCCGCCCGCACGGGCAGCGGCCGGGGGCACCTGTCAGGAACACGTGGAGACGGGCGACCTGGGCGCCATGCGAATCCAGACGCTTCAGCCGACGCCGTGTCAAAGCTGGCCTTATCAATCCGCCGCGCCCCGGGGAGGCTCCGAGACGGTGTTCTTCCCGCTGCTGCGGGGCACCGTGGACGTGCTGCCCGAGGACGTCTCGGCGCTGCTCGTGCTCTCCGACCTCCAGGGCGTCGCGCCCCATGCGCTGCGCGACGGCGCGGTGGCGCTGCTCGGCGAGGTGCTCGCCGACGAGCTGGCGCTCCTGGGGGAGCTGGGCGAGCTGCCGCCTCCGAGCACCATCGGCGTGGTGCTGGCCGGTGACCTCTTCTCCGAGCCGGGCGCGAACGTGCGCGGAGCCTCCGGCGACGTGCGCTCGGTGTGGCTCGCCTTCGCGTCCCACTTCCGCTGGGTGGTGGGCGTGGCCGGCAACCACGACACCTTCGGCGGCGCGAGGGAGCAGACGCGCTTCCAGCAGCGCCCCGGCGTCAACCTGCTCGACGGGGAGGTGGTGGAGCTCGACGGACTGAAGGTGGGCGGCGTGGGCGGCATCATCGGCCACGCGGGCAAGCCGGGCCGCCGCGAGGAGTCCCAGTTCCTGGGCCATCTCGTCGACGTGCTGCGCACCGGGCCGGACGTCCTGGTGCTGCATCAGGGGCCGGACATCGAGGGCACGCGACTGCGCGGCAGCCCCGTCATCCGCGAGGCCGTGGAGAGGGCCCCGGGCTCGCTGGTCATCTGTGGCCACGCCCACTGGGACGAGCCGCTCGCCACGCTGCCGAGCGGCACGCAGGTCCTCAACGTGGACAGCCGGGCGGTCCTGCTGGAGCACGCGGCGGCGAAGAGCTGAGCCCTCTCCACCGCCGCCTCACGGCTTTAGCGGCAGAAGCCGTCGGAGCGGCAGGTCGCCGGAGCCGCGCAGCTGAGCCCCGTCCCGAGGCAGCTCGGCTGACACGCGCCGATGCCGGTGCCGTCGCTGTAGCAGCGGTACTGCGAGCGGCAGTCCCCCTGCCCCGTGCCAATCTCCCGCGAGCAGCTGTCCAGGCAGCTCTTCAGGCCCGTCACCGAGTTCACGACGTAGCACTTCGAGCCCGCGGGGCACGCCGTCGAGTTGCACTGGAGCGTGCAGTAGCCGCCGGGGAAGTTCGTGTTGCAGAGGCCCTCGCCGCACTCCGAGTCGAGCGAGCACGGCGCGCCCACCTGGAGCGAGGGGTCATCGTCGATGGGCGCCAGCGGGAGCAGCGCGAAGTCGATGTCGCGCGTCGTCGAGCGGGCCGTCACGTCGATGGGCTCCAACGAGTCGACGTTGCGCCAGAAGCCGGTGAGCTCCCCGTCCTCGAAGAGGTTGCCGTCGTCGTCCTCGTCGATGGTCGCCAGCGTGTAGTACGTCCGGGGCACCAGCGAGATGGAGTACGCGTAGCCCCGCGCGGCCGAGACGCCGGTGAGCGAGTCGCGGTCCGTCTCCCACTCGCCGGTCAGGTCGTCCTGCCAGAGGAACGCGATGATGGCGTCGCGGCCCGCGGCGGCGCCCACCGCGATTTTCAGCGCCACCGTGGCCGAGCCCGCCGCGCCAGAGCCCACCAGGTTCAGCGTGGCCAGGTAGTCCCCATCCGCCAGCCCCGCCGTGTTCACCGCCACGTCGAACGACGTCGAGCCGAACGCCGGCACCGTCTTCGTGGTGCCTCCGGGGAACGACACCGTCGCGCGGGCCGCGCCGTCCACGGAGGCCGTCACCACCAGCTCGCCGCCCTGACGCCCGCCGATGTTGCTCAGGGTGAGGTGCTGCGTCTCCGTCCCCTGGAAGAACAGCGTGGAGGTGGACACGCTCAGCTTCGGAGGCACGGTGCCCGGGTCCGTGTTGGCGACCTGTCGGAGCGCCGCCTGCGCGTTGACCAGGCCCGCGCCGCAACCTCCCGGACACTGCGAGCCGGCGACGGGCGTGGCGGTGCTCTTCAGGATGCTCTCCGCCTGTCCGGGCGAGAGCGTCCCGCCCGAGTGCGCGTGCATCAGCGCCACGATGCCCGCCACGTGCGGCGACGCCATGCTGGTGCCCTGCGAGAAGGAGTACGCGGGCTGACGGTTGTCATCCAGCACGGTGGAGAGCACGCCGTCCGCGTAGCCGTCGCCATTGAGGTCCTCGACCATCTCTCCGCCCGCGGCCACCACGTCCACGCCCGAGCCGTAGTTGGAGTAGCTGCTGCGACGGCCGGACAGGCCCGTGGCGCCCACGCAGATGACCTGCTGCTGGTTGCAGGGCGTGCTGTCGGCGGCGGCCATGTTCTCGTTGCCCGCGGCCACGACGATGGTGGCGCCCCGCGCGACGGCGGCGTCGATGGCGTCCTGGTAGAGCCGCTGCGGCGGCGCGGTGCCACCCAGGCTCAGGTTCACCACCTTCGCGGCCACCGCGGGCGACTGGGAGACGCCCGGCACCGAGCCGCCCGTGGCCCAGGTGATGGCCGCCGCGATGTCGAAGCTGCTGCCACCCTGCCGGCCCAGCACGCGCACCGGGAGGATGCGCGCGTTCCAGGCCACGCCCGCCACGCCGAAGCCGTTGTTCGTCAGCGCGGCCACCGTGCCCGCCACGTGCGAGCCGTGCCACGACGAGCCCCCGGACGGCATGTCGCCGCCCTCGTCCTGGGGATTGGCGTCACGCCCGTTGCCATCCCCCGCGTTGGCCGGGTCCGAAATCATGTCGTAGCCGGGCACCACGTGGCCGTCGAGGTCGGGGTGCGCGACGATGCCGGTGTCGATGACCGCCACCACCACGCCCGTGGCGTCCGACTCCACGTCCCACGCCGCCGGCAGGTTGAGCGCGGCGTAGTGCCACTGGAGGCTGTAGCCCTTGTCGTTCGGCACCGCGAGCTTGTGCATCCGCAGGTTGCGGTCCGTGAAGCGCACCCCGGGCAGCGCCGCGAGCCGCGACACCAGCTCCCGCGTCTCGTCCGCCGTCACCCCGTGGCCATCCTCGGCCTCGAAGCCCACCAGGTGCAGGTGCTCGCTGGCGTGCCCCTTGTGCACGGCGCGATAGCCGGGGACCTTCGCGGCGGCGAGCACGCGCTCGGGGGAGACGGAGGACTCCTCGAAGCGCACGACGACGTCACCAGGAATGGTCGGGTCCTCGTCCGGAACGCGCGAGAGCGGCGGCGGCCCCAGCGGCGCGGGGATGATGGGCAGCTCCGGGTCCGTCTGCTCCAGCGCCGCGCGGCGCGAGGACTGGGCCCGGGCGCTCTGAATCTGCTCCGCCAGCCGGTTCGCCACCGACCTGCCGAAGGGCAGCTTCAGCTCGCGCGAGACGCCGCCCTCCGTGGACTGCTCGTTGCTGCGAAAGGGCGTCAACGTCCCCGTGACGGCGCCCTTGTTGGGGTCCGTGCCACCGTCGGCACCTCCGCCCCCCTTGCTCTCGTCACACCCACTGACGGACAGCAGCAGCCACAACCCCACGAGCCATGCACGACGCATTCAGGATGCCCCCTCACCGCGGACAGAAGGGGGCACCCTAACATCGCGCCTTCGCGCGGACGTGCATTCTCAGCTCGCCTGCGCCACCTCGTCGTCGTCCGTGTCCTCCCGAACGTTCGCATCGGCCTCATCCGCCAGGGCGTTCACATCTCCGGGGACACCGTCGATGTACGTCACGACGTTCCCCGGCAGCGCGGGCACGCGAGGCCCCGGCGTCACCACACCCGTCAGGTTCAGGGGGTCCACTCCCGAAATCTGGATTCGCACCCCGGACGGCGGCTGACGGCGCACCGCGCGCGCCGTGTCCACCGCCTCTGGCAGCGCGAACTGTTCACCGACGAAGCCCGCCACGAAGCGGCCGCCCCGCACCTCGCCCCGCGCTTCCATGCGCCGGTACACGAAGAGCAGCTCGCGCCACGTGGGCGCCAGCGCCTCGCGCATCACCAAATCCCTCCAGACGATGCCGTAGCGCTGGAGGAACAGGCGCGCCAGCGAGTCCAGCACCTCGTCCGACGTCTTCGGCTCCGCGGGCGCCAGGAGGCTCCAGCGTCCCGGGCCTCCGCGCTGGAGCAGCTTCTGGCGTTTGCGGTGCGCGGGGCTCTGGAGCACGCGCAGGTTCTGCACCGCGTCCGCCGTCACCAGGCCGCGCGCCACCAGCTCCCACAGCGCGTCCTCGATTTCCGCCGGCAGCCGGCGCGCGCGCGACACCAGGTCCTGGAAGAAGCACGCGCCCCGGCGCTCCAGCACCGACACCACGTCCTTCGCGGCGACGCTGAGGTCCGGCGGCGTCCACACGTCCCCGTCCGCGAGCACCGCGTGCGGCCGGGCCGCGACGAGCATCCACTCCAAGTCCTCGCGCAGGGCGAAGGTGAGCGGCGCGTTGCGCGTGGGCGAGGCCCTGGAGCGCGTGGGGGCGGGCTCCGGCTCCGGCGTCACGGGCGCGCCGCGACGCGGCCCCGCCACGGGCTTGGGCTCCTTCATCGTCAGCCGGCCCCACGCCACCTCGCCGCCGTAGCACGCGCGCTCCAGCAGGTCGGGCGTGTAGCCGCGCATGCGCGCGGGCAACAGGAAGCGCTCCCACGCGGAGGCCGGCGCCTCGTAGCCCTGGAGCAGCCGCACCGCCTTGAGCAGGCCCGTGGAGCCGCGCAGCGAGTCCACATCCTCGAGGTGGTGCCACCGGAAGAGGAAGCGCATGAAGTCGCGCGCGCTCAGCGGCTCGATTTCGCGGCGCAGCCGGCCCACCGTCATCCGGTGGATGCGCTGGAGCAGGCGCCGGTCGCACCACTCCAACGGCGGCGTCTCGCCCGGCGCCAGCGGCTGCTCCAGCGGACGGAAGCGGCCTCGCAGCACGGTGCCCTGCATCTCCAGCTGATGCATGGCCGCGTTGACCTCGTCCTCGCTCAGCTCGCACAGGCGCGACAGCTCCGCCACCGTGACGGGGCCCACGTTCTCCATCCGCCCGCGCACCACCTGGAGCACCGCGGCCTCGCGCTCCACCGGACGGTCGTGGTCCAGCACCGGGAGCGGCGGCTGGGTCATGGCGTCCGGGAAAAGCGCTCGCACCGCGCTGCCCCGCTCGGCCGCGACCAGGAAGCGCCCGCCGGGGAGCGTCAGCCACGACACGCGCCCCTGCTGGAAGAGCGGCTCGGCGAGCCCCCGGGGCACCTCCGTGTCCCGCACCAGCACCCACTGGAGGAGCAGGTCGTGCAGCTCGTCCTCGTCGCGCATGGGCGGCGCGGCGTCCTCCACCACCGTGGCGATGGCGGTGGCGTCCAGCGCGCCGAAGGCGGCCGCGTCCTCGGCTGGCATGGCGCGGCGCAGGGCCACGTTGCGCACGCGGCGCTCCTCCGCCGGGGCGTCGTCCAGGAAGGTGTAGGGCTGGCTGTGAATCATCGCGTGCGCGAAGACGCTCGGCTCCGGCACGTCGCGGGCCTCCAGGCGGATGCGACCGTCGCGCATGCGCCGGAGCACCTCACGCAGCCCCTCCACGTCCATGGCCTCGTGCAGACAGTCATCCATCGTCTGCTTCACCAGCGGGTGGTTCGGCAGCTCGACGTCCGCGCCGCCGTGGTTGTCCTGGCAGCCCACCTGCGCGGGGAACACGGCGGCGAGCAGGTCCTCGCTGCGCGCGCGCTGGAGGTTGGGCGCCACGCGCTTGCCGCCCATCATCCGGTGGAGCGCGAGCGCCCGCGTGGCCACCCAGCGGAAGCGCGTGCCGAACAGCGGCGACTGGAGCACCGCCTGCACCAGCACCTCCTCCACGTGCTCGGGGTGGAGGAAGTCGAAGATGTCCGACAGCGGGAACGAGTGCTGCTCGCCCAGCGACAGGAGGATGCCGTCCTCCGTCGCCGCCGCCTGGAGCTCGAAGTCGAACGAGCGGCAGAAGCGCTTGCGCAGCGCCAGGCCCCAGGCCCGGTTGATGCGGCTGCCGAAGGGCGCGTGGATGATGAGCTGCATGCCGCCCGCCTCGTCGAAGAAGCGCTCGGCGACGATGAGGTTGTGGCTGGGCAGCGCGTCCAGCATCTTGCGCCCCAGCCTCAGGTAGCCGAGCAGCGCGTCCACCGCGGGCGGGGACATGCGCAGCTCCTTCTCCAGGAAGGCCTGCGCGTCCTCGCGCGCGAGCAGGTCCTCGCGCAGCCGCCCCACCTGGAGCGACAGCTCGTCGGTGCGCCCCGGCGCCTCGCCGCGCCAGAAGGGCACGTTGGGCGCGGCGCCTCGCGCGTCCTCCACCATCACCGTGCTGCCCATCACGCGCTGGATGCGCCACGCGGTGCTGCCCAGCAGGAACACGTCCCCGGGCGAGGACTCCACCGCGAAGTCCTCGTCCAGCGTGCCCACCACCTTGCCCTCGGGCTGGGCGGTGACGCTGAAGGTGAAGGTGTCCGGGATGGCGCCGCCGTTGGTGAGCGCGGTGATGCGCACGCCCCGGCGGCCCTTGAGGCGCTGGTTCACCCGGTCGCGGTGCAGGTGGATGCCCGCGCGGCCGCGGCGGTCGCTGATGCCCTCCGACAGCACCTCGAGCACGCCCTGATACTCCTCCCAGGTGAGGTCGCGGTACGGGTACGCGCGCTGGAAGAGGCTGAAGAGGGCGCGCTCGTCCCACTCCTCGCACGCGCACGCGGCCACCACCTGCTGGGCCAGTACGTCGAGCGGCTTCTCCGGCATGATGACCCGGTCCAGGTCGCCCTCGCGCACGGCGTTGAGCAGCGCGGCGCACTCCACCAGCTCGTCGCGCGTCATCGCGAACAGGATGCCCTTGGAGATGGCGGCCTTGTGGTGGCCCGCGCGGCCCACGCGCTGGAGCAGCACGGAGATGGCCTTCGTGGTGCCCAGTTGCACGACCAGGTCCACGTTGCCCACGTCGATACCGAGCTCCAGCGACGCGGTGGCCACCATCACCCGCAGGCGGCCGTCCTTGAGCTTCTCCTCGGCGGCCAGCCGGATTTCGCGCGACATGCTGCCGTGGTGGGCCGCGACGAGCCCTTCACCCAGCCGCTCGCCCAAATCATGCGCCACGCGCTCGGCCATCTTGCGCGTGTTGACGAAGATGAGCGTCGTGCGGTGCGAGCCGGTGAGCTCGATGAGCCGGTCATAGACCTGGCCCCACATCTCGTGGGTCGCCAGCGAGGACAGCTCGGCGTCCGGAATCTCGAGCGTCAAGTCCCACGGGCGCAGGTGGCCCACCTCGACCTTGCGGCACGGGCGGTGGCTCGCGCCGGTGAGGAAGCCGGCGATGGCGTCCAGCGGCTTCTGGGTGGCGGACAGGCCGATGAGCTGCGGGCGCACCTCGGTGAGCGCCTTGAGCCGCTCCATGGACAGCGTGAAGTGGCTGCCGCGCTTGTCGCGGGCGAGCGCGTGGATTTCGTCCACGATGACGGTGCGCACGCCCTTGAGCGTGGCGCGGGCGCGCTCGGCGGTGAGGTAGAGGTAGAGCGACTCCGGCGTGGTGATGAGGATGTGCGGAGGACGGCGCACCATCTGCGCGCGCTCGGACGCGGGCGTGTCGCCGCTGCGCACCTGCACGCGCAGCTCGCGCGGGGTGTAGCCCTCGCCGCGGGCGCGCGAGAGCAGCTCCTCCAGGGGTTGGAGGAGGTTCTTCTGCACGTCGTTGCCCAGGGCCTTGAGCGGCGACACGTAGAGCACCTGGGTGCGGTCCTCCAGGCCTCCCTCCAGCGCCAGCCGGAACAGCGAGTCGAGCGCGGCGAGGAACGCGGTGAGCGTCTTGCCGGAGCCGGTGGGCGCGGCGATGAGCACGTCGTGCCCGGCCTGGATGAGGGGCCAGCCCTCGATTTGGGGACGCGTGGGCTCGCCCAGTCGCTCGGCGAACCAACGACGCACCACGGGGTGGAAGCTCGCGAGGGCCGGATGGGCCGCGCACTCGGCGGCGAAGTCGAGGCTGATTTGCGGGGCCATGCACACCTCTCCAGGTGGCAGCCTGAACACAGGTACAGGCGGGCGTCAACGCGCGCGCCGCGTGGGAGGACCCACGCCCACACCCTCCGCCCGGGTAGTCGCCAGGAGGGCGGACAGGCTGCCCGCGCCGACGTGTCAGGCCTCATGCACCGGACGACCCAATACGTCCTGCAACCCTCATCCAACCCAATGACTCTCATCCGGCCCGAGCTCCCGAGGAAAGACAGACACAGGAGCCCTGTTCCCTCGGAGCGCTGCCTTGTCAGCGATTCCTCGCCTTCGCTAGCATTTCAGGCTCCTCGGGATGGGTTTCAGCCGCCAGGCCGCGCGGTCGACAGAGGTTTCAGGCATGGCATTTTCGGATTTCGTGACGAAGGCCCTCTACACCGTGGCGCTGTCGGTGGCCTGTGTGGGTCTCGGCACGCTGCTCGTCGCCGAGATACAGCGGGTCTGGTGCGACAAGCGCCTGTACATCGGCCGGTTCGAATTCTTCGACACGGGCGAGGCCAAGGCCACGGACGGCAAGACCTTCGCGCGCTTGATTGCCTACCATCACCGGACGCTCCAGCGGATGCTCGAGCAGGAGAACCAGCAACGAAAGAGCGAGGTCCCCTCCGGCGCTCCATCCGGAGGCGGCGCGCCCATGCCCGACTCCACGTTCTGGAACAGGAAGTTCGACTCCCTGCTCTCCACCACGAGCGCGCTCTCCACCGTCGAGCTCACGGTCCAGGGCATCAACGTCAAGGAGCTGCTCTCCTGGCTTCGAGACAGGGTGAGCACGCCCAATGAGCTCACGGGGACCGTGGAGAAGCACCCCCATGGGGTCAACGTCCTGGTGAACTGGCCTCGGGGTCCCCTGCGCCTCACCGGCCAGCATGTCGACGGACAATCCCTGGACACCGCTGGCCATCCCGACGTGGAGAAAGCCGCGTTCCACGTCGCCTGTGGCCTCATCTGGGCCCAGCTCGCAGGAGGCGACGAGGCACTGTCCAAGGTGCCTCGCGCCGAGTTCTGTGCCTGGGCCGAGGCCTGGAAGCACTACGTCGACTTGCGCGAGCGCAGCGCGACCTTGACGGGGCTGAGCCCCGAGAGCCTGGAGAGCGTGAAGAAGACCCGGGCGTTCCTCGACCGACAGGTCGCCGGCTCCACGCCCCACGCGGAGGTCTACCGTCTGCGGGCCGACCTCCTGGACCTGCTGCCCTCGGACCAGAAGAACCAGACGGACCTGGCCCAGGCGCAGACCGACCGCTTGAAGTACGCCATCCTGATGGCGCGCCACGCCCCACCTCCCGCTGAGCAGCAGGGCGTGTCCCTCGCCGCGCGCAAGTCCACCCAGGACGCGTTCGAGGTCATGGCCCAGGTGCGCCCCGCGCTCCGCCTCCGGGGAGGCACCCTGGCCGACCCTCTCCCGGAGAGCTGGCAGCAGGTCCTGGCGTCGAGCAGGACGACCACCTTCCCCGCGAGTCACTCCACGGGCTCCATCCTCATCCGCCGCGCGGACCAGAGCGAGACCCGGCTGACGGCGTTCGCCGTGGCGCCCGGCGTCCTCATGACCGTGGGCCACAATGTGCCGCAGGAGCTGCTCGCGAAGGACCGCCCTCAACCGCTCACGACGGAGACGTGGGAGTTCAGCTTCGACGACGACGCGCGGCTCGGGGGACGGCAGACGTACACCATCCGGAGCGTCATCTACGCTCGCGACGACAAGACCGACGGCTCCCCCTCCGTGGCCCTGCTCGAAATCGAGGGACACGACACGAAGACCCATCCCCCGCTCGCCCTCGAGTGGAACCGCGACCTGGTGGGCGCCCAGGTCGGGCAGTACGTCTACGTCATCGGCTATCCCTCGTTCGGAGGGAACCTGCCCCGCCGCTTCCTGAACGCCCTGCTGGGCGACGAGCTCGACACCAAGCGGCTGATGCCCGGCCGGGTCGTGTCCTTCACCCCGCCCCAGCCCCCCGCCACCCACGTGGTCCGGTCCCTGGTCAGCGACGTCAGCACCACGACAGGTGTGGCCGGAGCCCCGCTCGTCGACCTGCGCGGCGGCAAGGTGGTGGGCCTGCACTTCGCCGGGAAGTGGGAGGAGGGTCAGGGCAAGTTCGCTCACGCCCACGCCATGGCGGACCTGCTCGGCTCGCTGCCGGAGTTCGCCATCCAGGCCATCAAGCCCGGGACCATCCAGGACAGCCCACCCACCGGGGTCGTCCAGGGCTCACCGACCCCATAGCCCCCGCGCATCAACGACCCGGGGAGGTGTCCCGCTGTCGCGCCAACGCGCTCGCGCCCATCTGGAGGTCGGGCACACAGCCCCAGGATTGGAGGTCCTCCGTCACCGTGGAGCAGATCCATTGATTCGGGCAGCTGTCCAACCGGTCCGGGTCGCACCGCTGGTAGCACGTGCTCCCCGTCGGGCCACCGATACCGCAGACACGCCCCTCACCGCAGCCCTCGCTCTTCCAGGACTCGCACACCGAAGAGCAGAAGCGCCCCGCGCGCCCGCCACGTCCTCCACGAACCATGCAGTGCTCCCCCGCATCGCAAGGACGCTCGTCCGAGCACGCGTCCACCACGAGCTCGAGACACAGGAAGGAGCCACCGTTGAGCGCCGCGCACGTCCGCCCCTCGGTGCATCCCGTCTGGCGACAGTCGGGCAGGCACGCGGCGCCCATCGAACTCTGCTCGCACGCGGTCCCCTCCGGGCAGCTGCCCTCCACCCCTGGCTCACACGGCGCGCCGCAGTGATGATTGATGCAGAGCAGTCCCTCCGAGCACGCTTCGTCGGGTGACGTGGGGAGCCGGCTGCAGGACTGCCCCGCCTGACGTGTCCCCGACCGCAGGCAGCGCCGCACGACCGGCCCCGGCAGCTCCCCCGCCGCGACCCGACAGACGGAGCCGGGAAAGCAGTGCGCGTCCTCCTCGCACTCACTGGGGGCACACTCGAAGCGCCGCGTGTCGTAGTTGATGACGCAGCCCTCGCGCTCGGGACAGTCACCGTCCGTCGCGCACTCACCGCATTGGAACGTCCCTCCCTTGCTCGAGCAGTCCAGTTGGGTGGCTGGACGCGTACGCGCCGCCTCGTCGCCTCGCGGAACTCCGAGCGGGACCCCATCCCCCTCCGTCAGCGAACGCGCCTCGGCGGACGCCACCGACCTCTGCC